>JAHWLA010000080.1 GCA_019347595.1 Actinomycetota bacterium | reverse complement strand
ACGCGGATCAGCGCCCCCCAGCGAACGGCATCCGCCGGTCCCTCGGCCAGTCGGTTGAGCGCCATCGGCACCACGACCCTCCGTACCGACTGATCGCCTCCCCGTTTGGGGGGCGAGGTTCGCGGCGGTCCTTCGGCGGGGGTGGCCCGCCGGGCACCCCGCGCACTACAGGCGGGCGATGTTCTGCAAGGGGAGGCGGGGGCCGTAGCGAGGGGCGCCGATGCCGCCCGCGGCGAGGAGGCGCACCACGCGGCCCCGGTGGCCGCGGTACGGCTCCAGGAGCTCGAGCATGCGGGCGTCGTCGCCCCGCGGCTCGCCCGCCAGCGCCCACGCCACCTGGTTGGGCAGGTGGAAGTCGCCCACGCTGACGGCATCGGGGTCGCCCCGTGCCACCCCGGCCACCTCGGCCGCCGTCCACGGCCCGATGCCGGGCAGCGCCGTCATGTTCTCCGGCGCCCGCTCCAACGCCCGCGCCGCCGAGCACGCCACCCGCACGGTGTCGGCCCGCTTGCGCTCCACGCCGCACCGGTGGAACACCCACGACGGCGTGCGGGCCCACACCTCGGGCGCGGGCGGCACGAGCAGGCCGGCATCCCCCGGCGGCCCCGGCGCCCGCTCGCCCAGCCGTCGCACCAACGACGCGTACGACCGCCGCGCCTCCAACCCGATCACCTTCTGCTCCAGCACCGACGGCACCAACGCCTCGACCACGGCGCCCGTGCACGGGGTGCGCAACCCGGGGAACCGCCGATGCAGGTCGGCCACCAATGCATGCCGGGGCACGAACCCGGCGTCGTCGTCGTCCGCCCCCACCAGGGCGGGCGCGTGCGCCACCAGCCAGTCGGCGCCCGGTCCCCACGCCCGCACCGTCACCGACCCGTCAGCGCCGACCGCCATATGCTGCGAGCCGGGCCCGTCCGGCGTCCGGGTGGCCCGCCACGCCCCGTCCGGCCCCAGCCGCATGGTGGGATCGCCGCCCCCGCGCCGCACCGGCCCGAGCGTCAGGCGCAGGTTCACGGGGAAGCGCGGGCGGAACGTGCGGCTGCGCATGCTCGTCGGATCGTAGGCTGGCCCGCCTATGAGCGGGCTGTATGCAGAACTCCAGTGGCGGGGCCTCGTCCACCAGACGACCGACCCCGAGCTGGCCAAGCTGATCGACGACGACTCGCTCACCGTCTACATCGGCTTCGACCCGACCGCCGACAGCCTCCACGTCGGCAGCCTGCTTCAGCTCTGCAACCTCCGCCGCCTGCAGCAGGCGGGGCACCGGCCCATCGCCTTGGCGGGGGGCGGCACGGGGATGATCGGCGACCCCAGCGGCAAGTCGGAGGAGCGCAGCCTGCTCGACGCCGAGCAACTGGCGTCCAACCTCGAAGGGATCAAGGCCCAGCTCGCCCGGTTCGTCGACTTCGACGCGGGCGGCCTGCTCGTCAACAACGCCGACTGGCTGGCCGACGTGCGGCTGCTCGACTTCCTCCGCGACATCGGCAAGCACTTCACCGTGAACCAGATGGTGGCCAAGGAATCCGTGCGGGCTCGCCTCACCGAGCGGGAGCAGGGTCTCAGCTACACCGAGTTCACCTACATGCTCCTCCAGTCCTACGACTACCTCCACCTCTTCGACACCTACGGGTGCCGGCTCCAGATGGGCGCCAGCGACCAGTGGGGCAACATCACCCTCGGGGTCGACCTCGTGCGCCGCCTGCGCGGCGAGCACGTCTACGGCTTGACCACGCCGCTGGTCACCAAGGCCGACGGCACCAAGTTCGGCAAGAGCGAGTCGGGCACGGTGTGGCTCGACCGCGCCAAGACGAGCCCCTATGCGCTCTACCAGTTCTTCGTCCGCAGCGAGGACGCCTCGGTGGGCCGGTACCTGCGCTACTTCACCTGGCTGTCGCACGAGGAGATCGAGGCGCTCGACACCGCCACCGCCGAGCACCCCGAGCGCCGGGAAGCGCAACGGGCGCTGGCCCGCGAGGTGACGGCCGTCGTGCACGGCGCCGACGAGGCGGCCAAGGCGGAGCGCGCCGCCGCCGTCCTCTTCACCGACGAGATCGCCACCCTCGACGAGCAGACGCTGCTCGACGTGCTGGCCGAGGCCCCCTCGGCCGCCGCACCCCCCGACACCACGCTCGTCGACGCCCTCGTCGCCACCGGGCTGTGCGGGTCGAAGGGCGAGGCCCGTCGCGCGCTCCAGCAGCGGGGCGTCTACGTCAACGGCGCCCAGCAGGACGACGACCGTGCCCTGACCGCCGCCGACGCGCTGCACGGCCGCTTCGTTGTGTTGCGCCGGGGCAAGCGGGAACAGGCGCTCGTCGAGCTCAAGGGGTGACGACGACGACCGTGCCGATCGGGGCGAAGTCCCACAGGGCGGCCGCATCGGCCAACGACTGACGGACGCACCCACTGCTGCGGAAGCTGCCCAGCTCGGCCTCGCTCTGGATCGGCCGGCCGCTGCGGGTCACGGGGATGGAGTGGAAGCCGATCGCCAGCCGTGACCCGCGGGCGAAGCGCACCATGTACTCCATGCGCAACGAGCCGCTGGTGGTGTGGCGGGACTTGGAGAACACGCGGTACGTCCCCGGCTTGGGCAGGTTGCGCCGCCCCGACACCCCGTAGTTGCGCACCACCCGGTCGACCGGCTTGTTGTCGACCAGCCACACCTGCTGGTGCGAGATCGAGTACACGATGCGCCGGCCCACGCCGGAGCGGGCGGGCAACGGCGAACCGGTGGTGACGACCGGGATCTTCCACTCCCGTGTCCACACGTAGTCGGGGTTCGACGGGCCCGCCTGGCGCCCGGCGGAGGCCTGCCTGCGTTGCAGAGCGTCGACGGGCGCCGCCCCGCCGAGCAGGACACAGAGCGCCACGACCGCCGCCGTCATCGAAGCCGCCATAGCGGCGAAGGGTACCGGTGCGCGCCTCAGCGGGGAAGGAGGGATTCCCGGATGCGAGCGGCTACGGCGGCGGCTTCGGCGTCCGAGGCGTACTTCTGCCTCGGCCAGAAGAAGCCCCGCAGCCCGTCGCCCTTCGTCCGGGGTACGACGTGCACATGGAGGTGCGGCACGCTCTGGCTGACCACGTTGTTCACCGCCACGAACACCCCTTGCGAGTTCATCGCCGACTGCACGGCGACGGACAGCCGCTGGGCCGCCTCGAAGAGCGGCTCGATCAACGCACCCGGCAGGTCCATCAGGGTCTCGTGGTGCCGGCGGGGAACGAGGAGCACATGGCCCGGGAACAGTGGCGTCGTGTCGAGGAAGGCGAGCACGTCCGCCTCGTCGAGCACGAGGTGGGCGGAGACCGATCCGTCGCGGATCGCGCAGAAGACGCATGGCCGAGAAGCGATGGCGCCGAGCCTACGATCCATGCCATGTCCGACGCGCCAGTGCACCTGACCTCCGGTCTTCCCGAGACGGTGCTGCCCCCGCCGCCCGACGAGGCGGCCGAGCGGTTGGCCGCCGCCTTGGCCGAGCCCCCCGATCGCCGGCGTGACGCCATCGCCGCAGTGGTCGCCACCTTCCCCCGCTACATCGATGCGTGGGGCCGTCTGGGCGAGCACGCCCGCGACGACATCGAGGCCTACGCCTGCTTCCGCGTCGGCTACCACCGAGGGCTCGACGCCCTCCGCGCCGCGGGCTGGCGGGGATCGGGCTACGTGCGCTGGTCGCACGAGCCCAACCGCGGCTTCCTCCGCGCCCTGGAAGGCCTGCGCCACGCCGCGGCTGCCATCGGCGAAACCGACGAGGAGGAGCGCTGCGCCCAGTTCCTGCGCCAGCTCGACCCCGACTGGGACCGGCGGAGCTAGCGCCCCATGGCGTCACCACGCGACGCCGACGTCACCGCCTTCGCCCGGCGCATCGCCGAGCTGGGGGCCGACGAGCAGGCCCGCGTGTTCAAGATGTCCTGGTGGACCGAGCGCATGCTCGGCTACGCCATGTCGCACCCGTCGTTCAAGACGCAGCTCTTCCGCTTCGTCGACGTGTTCCCCGCCACCACCGGCGACGCCGACGTGCTGCGCCACATCGACGAGTACTTCGAGGGCGGCGACACGCCCAAGCTGCTGGGGCTGGGCATCGACGTCGCCGAGCACATCCCCCTCGGCGACCACGTGTCCGCCTCCGTCGCCCGCCGCAACATCACCCGTATGGCCGAGCAGTTCATCGTGGGCTCGACGCCCGCCGACGCGGTCGAGGGCCTGCACCGCCTGTGGCGGCAGGGGAGCGCATTCACGTGCGACCTGCTGGGCGAGAAGACGGTGACGGAGGCAGAGGCGGATCGCTACGCGAGGCGGGTGCACGACCTGCTGGACACCCTGCTGCGCGCCGCGCCGGGCTGGGCGCCCGACGACCACCTCGAGCGCGACGACCTCGGCCCCCTGCCGCGCGTCAACGTCAGTATCAAGCCGACCGCGTTGGCATCGCTGTACGCGCCCCTGACGCGCGAGGAGGGAATCGCCCAGGCCGCCGGTCGGCTGCGGCCGCTCCTGCGCATGGCGGCCGAGCGGGGGGCGTTCGTCTACTTCGACATGGAGCACTACGACGTGAAGGACCTCACGTTGGAGCTGTTCCGCTCCTTGTTGGACGAGCCCGAGCTGGCGCAGATCGACGCCGGCATCGTCGTGCAGGCGTACCTCAAGGACTCGGTCGACGACCTGGCCGAGCTCATCGCCTGGTCGTCGTTCCGCTCGCGGCCCATCACCGTGCGTCTGGTGAAGGGCGCCTACTGGGACGCCGAGACGATCACGTCCGAGGCCGAGGGGTGGGCGTCCCCGGTCTTCGAGCACAAGGCCGAGACCGACGCCAACTACGAGCGCTGCGTGCGCCTGCTGCACGACCACCACGGCGAGGTGCGGGCCGCCTTCGGCTCGCACAACCTGCGGTCGCTGGCTTACGCCGTCGAGTACGCCCGGGCCAAGGGCATCCCCGACGCGGGCTACGAGCTCCAGATGCTCTACGGCATGGCGGAGCCGATCCAGGCGGCGATCCGACGGCTCGGGCTCCGCCTCCGCATCTACGCACCGGTGGGCGAGCTGGTCCCGGGGATGGCGTACCTGGTGCGCCGGTTGCTGGAGAACACCTCGAACGAGAGCTTCGTGCGGGCCCGCTTCGCCGAGGGGCGCGATTTCGACGAGCTGCTGGCCGCGCCGCACGTCGATCGCATCCCGGCGAAGGAGCCGCCGACGGTGCGGCCGGACACCGACGTGCGGCGAGCGGGCGAGTACGTGCACGAGCCTCATGCCGAGTGGCGACGGGCGTCGGTGCGCGAGTCGTTCGAATCCGCCGTGGACGCGGTCGGCGCCGGGCTGGGGCTCCACGTCCCCGCCGTGATCGACGGCGAACGGCTACGCACGTCGTCGGTCATCGAATCGGTCGATCCGGCGTCGCCGTCGACGGTGGTGGCGACCTCGGCGTCGTGCTCGGCGGTGGAGGCGGATGCCGCGGTGGCCGTCGCCCTGCGGGAGGCGCAGCGATGGCGGGAGACGCCGGCGTCCGAGCGCGCTGCGGTGCTGTTCCGGGCGGCGGCGTGGATGCGGGCGCGCCGCAACGAGCTGGCCGCGCTGATGCTGTTCGAGGCGGGCAAGCCGTGGAAGGAAGCCGACGCCGACGTCTGCGAGGCGATCGACTTCTGCGAGTACTACGGCCGGGAGATGCTGCATCTCGACGCGGGCGGCCGGGTGGCGTCTCCGCCGGGGGAGTCGAACGTGCTGCGGTACCAGGGCAAGGGCGTCGGCGTCGTCATCGCCCCGTGGAACTTCCCGCTGGCGATCCCGTGCGGCATGACGGTGGCCGCCTTGGTGGCGGGCAATCCCGTCATCCTCAAGCCCGCCGAGCAGACGCCGGCCATCGCCTACCGGTTGGTGGAGGCGCTGGAGGCGGGTGGGCTGCCGCGTGGGGTGCTGGGGTTCCTGCCCGGCGTCGGCGAGGACGTGGGCGTGCGGCTGGTGGAGCATCCCGACGTGAGCTTCGTGACGTTCACGGGGTCGAAGGCCGTGGGGCTTGCCATCAACCAGGCCGCCGCCGTTCACCGCCCCGGGCAGCGCCATGTGAAGCGGGTCGTGGCCGAGATGGGCGGCAAGAACGCCTTCCTCATCGACGCCGACGCCGACCTCGACCAGGCCGTCCCCGCGGTGGCGGGCTCGGCGTTCGGCTTCGCCGGGCAGAAGTGCTCCGCCGCCTCTCGGTTGATCGTGGTGGGGCCGTCGTACGACGCGGCGATCGAGCGGCTGGTGGGGTACACGCGGCAGTTGCGCGTCGGCCACCCGCGTTCGCCGTCGGTCGAGGTGGGGCCGGTGATCGACGCCGAGGCGTGGAAGCGCATCCGCGATGCGGTCGAGGGGGCGGGTGAGCAGGGGACGGTGCTGCTGGCGCGAGACGACGTGCCCGCCGACGGCTGGTTCGTCGGGCCGACGATCGTCGCCGAGGTGTCCACCGACTCGGCGTTGGCGCGCGAGGAGGTGTTCGGGCCGGTGCTCACGGTGTTCCGGGCCGACGACTTCGACCACGCCATCGCGCTGGCGAACGACACCGACTACGCGCTGACCGCGGGGGTGATGTCGCGGTCGCCCGCCAACATCCGCCGAGCGGCCGAGGAGCTACGGGCGGGCAACGTCTACATCAACCGGGGGATCACCGGCGCCGTGGTGGGACGCCAGCCGTTCGGCGGGTTCGGAATGTCAGGTGTCGGCTCGAAGGCAGGCGGCCCCGACTACCTGCTCCAGTTCCTCGACCCCCGAGTTGTCACCGAGAACACCCTCCGCCAAGGCTTCGCCCCGACGGACTGACGCCGGTTCTGCGGGTAGCGTCGCCGGCATGCCCGTGAAGGAAGGACCGGTGGGGCCGTTCCCCGAGGGTGCGGACGCCGAGGAGTACGACCGCCTTCGCCGGCGTGTGCTGTGGACGATGCCCAGTGGCCTCTACATCGTCGGGGCGCGGGCCGGCGACCGGCGCAACGGCATGACGCTCAACTGGGCCACCCAGCTCAGCTTCGACCCCAAGCTGCTCGGCATCGGCGTGGAGAAGGAGGCGTTCACCCACGAGCTCATCCACGAGGGCCGGGTGTTCAGCCTCAACATCGTCGACCGCGAGGACCGGGCCATCGTGCGCAAGTTCACCAAGCCGGTGGAGGTCGACGCCGAGGCCCGCACGCTCAACGGGTTCCCGTTCCACGACGGCCGCACCGGCGCCCCCATCCTCGATCAGGCCGTGGCGTACCTCGACTGCGAGCTGCGCCAAGAGGTGGAGGTCGGCAACCACACGCTGTTCATCGGCGAGATCGTCGACGCCGGGTTTTTGAAGCCCGAGGACACCCCGGTCCTCCGCATGGAGGACACCCGCATGAACTACGGCGGCTGACCCCCGTTCTGGTCCCCCGATCGCGCGCTGTAACGCGCGATCGGAGGACCAGAACGAGCTAGTCGAGGCGCTTGACGGTGCGGAGGTGGCGTTGGGCCAGCTCGGCGTAGGCGGGCGGGTTCATGCGCACCCACATCTCGGCGGGCGAGCCCTCCACCGGGCGCTTGATCTCGGCGGGGGAGCCCGCCACCAGAAAGCCTTCGGGCACGAACTGGTTGGCCGCCACCAGCGAGTGGGCCGCGACCAAGGCGTGCGCGCCGATCCGGGCGCCGTCGAGCACCGTGCACCCGTTGGCCACCAGGCACTCCTCGCCCAGCAGCGCCGAGTGCACCACGCACAGGTGCGCCACCGTCGCCCCCGGCCCGATCTCGGTGTGCGAGGCGGGACCGCCGTGGAGCACCGAGTTGTCCTGCACGTTGGCCCCGGTGCGCACGATCACCGGCGAGTAATCGGCACGGATCACCACTCCGTACCAGACAGATGCCCCCGCCTCGATCTCAACATCGCCCACAATGGTCGCCGTGGGGGCCACGAAGGCGTCGGGGTGGACGCGAGGCGACTTCCCCTCGAAGGAGTAGAGCGGCATGGCTGGGACAGTACTCTCGCCCGTCCCCGGGCGATTTTCCGGCAGACGGCGCACCGCCGCGCTGGTGGCGTGCATGGCGCTACTGGCGGCGGCGTGCAACAACGCCTCGTCGCCCGGGGCCGACGGGGGCACCGACGTCACCGTGGGCGACGGCATCTTCGGCGACGACCGCGACGGCAACGGGCCCGGCGGGAACGGTGACGGCAAAGGGGGCGACAACGGCGCCACGCCGACCACCAAGGCGCCGAGCGGCGGCACCAGCACCACGGCCCGGGGGTCGTCGAACACCACCAGGCCGACCGGTGGCGGTGCGACAGGGACGCCCGCCGAGTCGCCCGACAGCGGCGCCCGCCGCGGCCCCGGCGCCTTCGCCCGCACCATCCTGCGTCCCGAGCCCGCCACCCGCATCGTGGTCGAGGTGCTCGCCCAACAAGGAGCGGCGCCCCGGCAGGGCACCGTCGACCACCTGCGCCAGGTGCTCGCGGAGGTGAGCGGCAAGCCGGTGAGCATCACCGCACCCATCGACCTGCCCGCCACCGAGGGTCGCATGAACGACGACGAGATCCGGGCCATGGCCGACCGCTACGGGTCGCCGCAGAGCAGCGGCCAGGCGGTCGTCCACCTCCTGTTCCTGCGCGGCCGCTACGAAGAGGAGGGCGTACTCGGCGTCGCCGTGCGGGGCGACACGGCGGCGATCTTCTCCGACACGGTCCGCAGCGCCTCCACCCCGCTCGTCGGGCCTGCGGCCATCGAGGACGCCGTCACCACACACGAGGTGGGGCACCTGCTCGGCCTGGTCGACATCGTGCTGAAGACGGGACGCGAGGACCCCGAGCACCCCGGGCACTCCCGAAGCCGCGACTCCGTCATGTACTGGGCGGTGGAGGCCTCGATCGTGGCCCAGGTTCTGGACGGCCCGCCGCCCCGCAACTTCGACAACGCCGACAAGGCCGACCTGGCGGCCATCCGCAACGGCGCCTAGTGGGGCGTCTCACAACGCCCGGCAGGGAATCGGCGAGCCATCCGTCGTCGCCCGCAAGGATCGACGACGAAGGAAGCCACCAGGCTTTCGAGGAGGAGGACGCAGCGGGAGGCGGCGGGGGCCGGCGATTACCGGCGTTGTGTTGTGAGACGCCCCACTGGTCAGACGTTCAGGCGGCCGCCTCGTCGGCCAGCTCGTCGACGAGCGCCACGGCGAGGGTCGCCACCAACAGAGCGATGAGGGCGCCGCCGACGCCGTAGAGTTCCAGCCCCCCGACGCCTGCGGCGACCGTCAGGAACGGGCCGACGCGCAGGGACCGCCGCTCCACGAAACGCTGGAGGACGAGCGTCTCGAGGAGCTGGTAGGCGCCGAACACGACGACGAGGAGGGCGGCCTCGCGGGTCGATGTGGCGGCGGCCAGGACCACGATGGGCGCGGCACCCACCACCACGCCGATGACGGGGACGGCGTCCCACAGCGCGACCCACAAGCCGAGCGGCGCGGGGCCGGGGACGTCGGCGAGCGAGGCCACGGTGTAGGCGAACAGCCCCGACAGGGCGGCCATGGCGATGGTTCCGCGGGCGTAGCCGAAGCCCCGTTGGGCGACCCGCGTGGCGATGCGCTCGATGCGCTCGCGGCGGCCCTCGTCGTGCACCTGCGCCAGCGCGCCCTCGGCCAGCCGAGTGCCGTGCAGCAGGAGGAACAGCGTCAGCACGCCGGTGGCGAGGAAAGCCACGCCGCGGGTGGCCGCCGCCCGCAGGGCCTCGGCCGGGGTGCCGCCCCGGAGCCGTTCCGGGACGTCCTCCACCAGCCGCTCCACCCGCTCGGCGAGTTGGGCATCGCGCGCCAACTCCGCGAAGCGGCCCCGCTGCTCCAGCTTGGCCGCCTCCACCGGCGCCACCTGCTGGAGGTGCCGCGTCTCCCGCACCACACCGTCGACCGTCCCGTAGGTGATGACGCCGAGGCAGACCACAGCCCCGAGGAACACGACGGCCACGGCGACGCCGTGCGGCATGCGGCGCTCGAGACGGGTGACCAGCGGGTGCAGCAGGCCGGCCGCAGCCGCAGCCACCAGTACCCAGCCGAGCACCCGCTGGGCGGCGGCCACCATGCGCAGGAGGACCAGCGTGGCGCCGAACAGAGCCACGGCGAGCACCGCCGAGCGGGGCGTGATGCGCAGGCGCTCGGTCGGCGTCGGGGCGGCCATCGGCGTTTACAGTACGGCGATGCCCGTACCCGAGCAGGCACCGGTGCCGCACAACCCGGTCCCCGGCCCGGTGCGACCGCCGGTGCGCGTCGTCGACCTCGACTGGCGCTCGGTGCTGGTGATGCTCGGTGCCTTCGTCGGCCTGGTGGCCCTCACCGGCCTGGTGCGGTCGGTGCCGCGCACCCTCGCCGCCCTCGCCATCGCCACCATCCTTGCCCTCGCCGTCAACCCGTTGGTCGAGACGGCGACCAATCGCCTGCGCGTCGGGCGGGCGCCCGCGGTGGCCGCGGTACTCGTCGTGGTAGCGGCCGCGTTCTCCGTCGTGGGGCTGCTGCTGGTGCCGCCTGCGGTCCGCCAGGCCCAGAGCTTGGGTGCAGAGCTGCCGCGCGTCGTCGCACAGTTGGGCGACCTGCCCGTCATCGGCGACGACCTGGTCGAGGCCGACGCGCCGCAGCGGCTGGAACGCAGCATCGCCCGGTTGCCGGAGCGGCTGGCCGGCGACACCACGCCGCTGGAACGCGCCGCCCGCCGGGTGGCCGACGGGCTTCTGGCCGCCGTCCTCACCCTGCTGCTGGCGTTCACGCTGCTGCTCGACGGGCCGC
>JAHWLA010000079.1 GCA_019347595.1 Actinomycetota bacterium | reverse complement strand
ACAACCAGATCTACGGGTTGACCAAGGGCCAGTACTCGCCGACCAGCGAGCTGGGGAAGGTGACGAAGTCGACGCCGTTCGGCTCGGTCGACCACCCCTTCAACCCGGTGTCGCTGGCGTTGGGGGCGGAGTCCACCTTCGTGGCCCGCACCCACGACCTCGACCGCAAGCACATGATGGAAGTCTTCCGCCGGGCGCACGACCACAAGGGCGCGGCGTTCGTGGAGATCTACCAGAACTGCAACGTGTTCAACGACGGGGCGTTCGAGCAGATCACCTCGAAGGAAGCCCGGCCCAACATGCTGATCCCGCTGGAGCACGGCAAGCCGGTCCGCTTCGGCCCCGAGGGCGAGAAGGGCGTCATGCTCGACGGCCAGGGCCACGCCACCATCGTCGATGTGGCCGACGTGGGGGAGGACGCCATCCTCGTCCACGACGAGGCCCGCCCCGACCCCGGCCTGGCCTTCATGCTGTCGCGGCTGTCGCACGGGCCCTACGAGCCCACGCCCATCGGCGTGTTCCGGGCCGTCGAGCGCCCCGACTACGGCTCGCTCATCCAGCACCAGCTGTTGTCCGCCCAGGAGAAGCGCGGCCCCGGCGACCTCGCCGACCTGCTCGCCTCCGGCGCCACCTGGCAGGTCGACTAGCGCAAGGCGTCGATCCGGGCCCGTTTCTCGTACGCGAGAACGGCACGGACGCCGATTGTCCGCGTACGAGAACGGGGGAGTCGGCGGGCGGTACCCCTGCGGTTGATCTTGCCTCCGCAGGCGCACTGATTACCGTACGGTAACCGTTCGGGGTACATTCGATCACGGCGCGGCATAGCCGCCCGGGGGTGATCGACGAGGGGAAGGTCAAGGAATCGTGCGTCGAAGCAGAGTGCTGACCAGCCTCATCGCAGTGGCGTCGCTCGCCAGCGCAGGCGTGTTCATCGTCGGCGCGCCGAGCGCGAGCGCCGACACGATCACACCCGACTACGCCTACGAGGGGTGGTTCGCCAGAAACAAGGCGCCTGCGCCGCAGGTCGAGGTCCCGTGCACGCCGACAACCGTCCGCCCCTCGTGCGGTCCGACGTCGGTGACAACCGTGCCGGCTCCGCAGGCGCCTGACACGGGCGCCTACGTCGTCTCGAGTTCGGGTGGTGCCACCGGCGACAAATCGGACCTCTCCGGCGACACCGCCTGGACTGCATTTTCCTGGGATATCTTCGGACAACTGGGTGCGACAGTCGACAAGTTCGTTGTCACACTGACGCAGACGCCTCAGACCAACGACCCGAGCACGTCGCGCCGCAACGACACGTACAACGGGTCGGGCACGCCGCCTCCGATCCAGGCGTGCAACATCGTGGTGCCGTGGTCGGCTGCTCCCGGGGCGAACGCCTGGGAGGACCGTCCTCAGAGCGACACCAACTGCGTCGCCCCCACCGTCGCCGGCACGAAGTTCACGTTCGATCTCAGTGCGATGGCCCAAACGTGGGTGGAGGGCACGGGTTACGGCATGTTGATCCTTCCCGGACAGCCGGGCAACCCGGGAGCTACAACGACATCGGGTACCGATGACGACACCGTGCCACCCTTCCAGATCACCTTCTCGGGTTACGAGACCACCCTTCCCAGCCCGACACGGGAGCAGGTGCTCCCAAAGGTGACGTTCGAGTTCACGCCCGCGCCGGAAGACGACTTCAACACCGACTTCGGCGGCGGCGGCGGTGGTGAGGAGTTCTTCGAGGAGATCATCACAAGTGATGGCGGCGGGTTCGAGGCGATGCCCGATCTCGACGTGATCCCGACCGACATCGGGAGCGAGCCGCTGCCCGAAGCAATGGACTCAAGCGACGTGACCGACCACTCCGAGACGGCGGCCGGGCCGCTGACCAGGCGCACCCGCCCGATCAGCCGCGACGTCGGGTTCCCCTGGATCGCCCTCCTGCTGCTCCCGCTCATCGCCATCGCCTTCTGGGGTACCGGTACGGCGCTCGGCCCCATCGGCGATCCGGTGCCGGTCCGCGAGGGCGGCGTCACCCGAGTCTTGGCCAACCGACACGGTTCCACCCATCTGGATACGAGGTAACCGCACGATGTTTCGCAAGCGTTCGCTCCCCGTCGTCGCCCTGCTGACGGCACTTGTCCTTCTCGCTGCTGCATGCGGCCAGAAGCCCGGCGTCCACGTCGGTGCGGGCGGTGGCTCGTCGGCCGACTCCGAGGCCGGTTTCGAGGAGTTCGTCGACGGCGAAGCAGGCGAGGCTGGAACGGAAGCCGGCATCGACGCCACCGGCGACGGCGGGGGAACCGAAGCCGGCGCGGCCGGTACTGCCGGAGCTACGGCGGCGGGCGGGACCGGCGGCGGGTCCACCGTTCGTCGCGGGGGAACCACCGGAGGCGACACGACAACCGGCGGCGGCGGTGGCGGCTCCCCGGTAACCCGGGTGTGGGGCAAGACAATCATGCTCGGCATCCACGCCCCCATCACAGGCGCGGCGCCCCTCCCGAGCACCTTCCAGCGGGCGGCCAACGACATCAAGGCGTACTTCAACGCCAACGCCAACCTGCCCGACGGCCGTACCATCGACATCGCCATCGTCGACGACGAGTACCAGCCCGCGACGGCGACGGCGAGATGCCGCGAGCTGGTGCAGCAGCGCAACTCCTTCCTCTTGATCGGGGCTGCGGGCACCGACCAGATCCAGGCGTGCGCGCGCTACGCGGCGACGGTCGGGGTGCCGTACCTGTCGGCAGGCGTGACCGAGAACGGCCTGACCACTCTCAAGAACTACTTCGCCATCTCCATGAGCTACAAGGCGCAGGGCGCGTACCTGGCCAACTTCATGAAGAAGCAGTTCCCGGACCGCACCAACGATCCCAAGCGGGTCTACATGGTGTACTCCGACACCCCGAACTTCCGTGACGCGGTCGCCGGCTTCACAAACGCCTTCCCCGGTGTGACGTTGAAGAAGCTGGGCCGGACGCCGAGCAGCAGCGAGCTGAACAACGCGGCCAACGACATCTGCAGCGGCGCCAACTCCGCCCGCATCGCCTATCCGCTCATGGCCCCCAAGGACTGGCTGATCCTCGTGGGCGCGCAGCCCTCGGGGTGCGACCTGCAGTGGTCGGGTGTCGGTGTGACGATGGGCGTCAACGAGGTTGCAGGCACCGGCTGCAGCCAGCCCGCCACCCGCGACAAGTTCAACGGTTCGACGTTCTTCTCGCCGTACCCCGGTGTCGACCGGGCGCCGCAGCTCGACCCGGAGATGGCCAAGGCGACAGCGGGCAAGGCGTGGGACGACATCTACGTGGCGCTCTGGAACGTGGTGAAGACCACCCTCGAGCTCCTGCGGCGAACCGGCCCACAATTGAGCCGGTCCGCCTTCGTGCAGTCGACCGAGAACGCCAAGAATGTGGCGACCGGGCTCAACCCACCGCTCAACTTCTCGCCGACGGACCACTTCGGCGCTGACGAGGTTCACGTGCTGAAGGCCAACTGCAACGCGCAGGGCGGTGCCAAGTACGAGACGCTCGCGGCCTTCGCCAGGTACTAGACAGCACGCATGCAACAGTTCATGTCTGCGCTGCTGCTGGGGTTGATCGGTGGCGCGCCCTTCGCGCTGCTCGGCCTCGGCCTCGTGCTCGTCTATCGCGGCAGTCGCGTCTTCAACTTCGCCCAGGGCGAGTTCGGCACGGTGTCCGCCTTCACGGCGTACCTCTTGAGCTTCCGCCTTCCCATCGGGATCTCGATGCTCATCGGGATCGGGGTGGGCGTGCTCATGGGGTTGTTGACCGAGCGGCTCGTGGTGCAGCCCTTGTTCAACGCCCCGAAGGTCACCCTCCTAGTGGCCACGGCCGCGGTGGCCACCGGCTCGATCGCCCTCCAATTGGCGATCGGGGACGCTGCCCTGCGGTCGTACCCGCCGCTCATCGAGGGCAACGCCTTCGAGCCGTTCAATGTGCCGATCCGCTGGCAGCAGTTGCTCGTGGTGCTGGCGCTGGCGGGCGTCGCCATTGCGCTGTACCTGTTCTTCAAGACGGCGCTCGGCACGGCGGTGCTGGCCGCCGCGCAGGAGCCGGTCGCCACCGACCTCGTGGGCATCGGCACGCGCAAGATGTCGGCGCTGGTCTGGGGGCTTGCAGGCTTGGTCGGCGGGATCACCGGCGTGATCGTCGCTGCACTCCAACCCTTCACGCCCGGTTACGTCACGAGTGACTTTTTGATCTTCGCCTTCGTGGCCGCCGTGGTCGGGGGGATGACCAGCATGCCGGGCGCGGTCCTGGGAGGGCTCGTGCTCGGGCTGGTGCAGTCGTTCAGCGCCTCGTACCTCGCCGACATCCGGTGGATCAGCGACAACATCCCGGCGGTCGGCGAGGTGACGGTGTTCATCCTGCTGATCGCTGTGCTGGCCTTCCGTCCCACCGGCCTCCTGGGCAAGGAGGCCTGATGGCGGTCGCCGATGCCGTCCTCGATCATCCCGACAGTGCCGAGCGCGCCAAGTCGGTAGTGCGGTGGATCCCTCGACTGGCCGCCTGGGGCGTGCTGGCCGCCTTCCTGCTCGTCTTCCCGTTGTCACTGGAGACGTTCCACGCGCAGCGCTGGTCGCTGGGTGTCGTCTTCGCCATCGCCGCGCTCTCGCTGAACGTGCTCATCGGCTACGCCGGGCAGATCTCGCTCGGCCACCAGGGTTTCCTGGGCGTGGGCGCGTTCGTGTCAGCCTACGTGGTCACCGTCCACCAGCAGACCTTCTGGGTCGGTCTCCTGGCGGGCGCCCTTTCGGGTGCGGTCGCGTCGTTGCTGATGGGCGTCGTCGCGCTGCGAGTACGCGGGCTCTACCTCGCGCTCGTCACCCTTGCCTACGGGCGCATGGCGCAGGAGACGCTGTTCAACCTCGGGATCTTCGGCAAGGGCTCAGGTGTCGAAGCGCCGCGGCCCGCGCTCCTGCTCGGCGACCACGCCTTCTACTACTTCAGCCTCGTCGTGCTCGCCGGCGTCCTGTTCTTCAACTGGCGGTTCGTGCGCAGCAAGGCAGGTCGGGCGGTGAGCGCGGTCCGGGAGAACGAGCAGGTGGCGGCCTCCTACGGCATCCCCGTCTCCCGCTACAAGCTGATCGCCTTCGTCGTGTCGGGTGCGTTCGTGGGGCTGGCGGGCACGCTCTACGCGTTCCTCAACGGGCGGGTCGACTCGCAGGGCATCAACTTCGAGATGGCGCTGTTCCTCGTCCTCATCACCGTGGTCGGCGGACTCCGTTCGCCCGCAGGGATCCTGGTGTTCACGGCCCTGTTCGAGGTGCTGCCGACATACGTCGGCGACTACTTCGGGATCAGGTGGTCGTTCTGGCTGCTCGCCTTGGGGCCGGCGCTGCTGATCATCACCCTTGTGTTCTATCCGGGCGGTGTCGGCCAGCAGATCAAGCCGATCACGTCCTGGATGACAGGCGGGCCGTTCCGTGTCCACCACGGCGAGCAATTCGTGCAGGAGGGTGTCAGTGGCCGTCCTTGACGTAGACGACATCTCCATCCGGTTCGGCGGTCTCCAGGCGCTCGGCAACGTCTCCGTCAAGGCCCAGGAGCTCGAGATCGTGGGGCTGATCGGCCCCAATGGCGCCGGCAAGACCACCCTGTTCAACTGCATCACCGGCTTCTACCGCCCCAACGACGGTCGGGTGCGGTTCCTGGGCGTCGATGTCACCGAGATCCCCATCCACCAGCGCGCCGCCATGGGGATGGGTCGCACCTTCCAGCAGGTCGGCCTGGTGAAGGGCGCCACCGTGTTGGAAAACCTGATCACGGCCCAGCACACCAAGGTCGAGTACTCGGCGGGCGCGGGCATCCTGGGCGCGGGCAATACCTGGGCCGAGGAGAAGGTGCTCCGGCAGCGAGCCATGGAGATCCTCGATCTCGTCGGACTGGCTCACCTGGCCCACCGCCGGGTGGCGGGCTTGCCCTACGGGACGATGAAGAACGTCGAGATGGCGGCCGTGTTGGCCACCGACCCGGAGATCCTCATGCTCGACGAGCCAACCTCGGGCATGGGCCCGGAGGAGTCGCACACATTCGGTGATGTCCTCCTGCGCCTGCGCAAGGAGCTGGGCCTCACCGTTCTCATGATCGAGCACCATGTTCCGCTCGTCGTCGCCGTGTGCGACTACGTGTACTGCCTCAACTTCGGCCAGCTCCTCACCGAAGGCAAGCCGGAGGACGTCCGCACCCACCCCGAGGTCGTGACGGCCTACCTCGGCGAAGAGGCCGAGGAGGTGGCGTAGGACATGGCGCTGCTCGAAGTCGAAGACCTGCACGCCGGCTACGGTGCCTTGCCCGTGCTCCAGGGGGTGAGCTTCGACATCCCCGAGGGGGAGACGGCGGTGCTCCTCGGTCTCAACGGCGCCGGAAAGACGACGACGGTCTCCAACCTGGTCGGCCTCTACAAGCCCACCAAGGGCGTGGTCCGGTTCGACGGCGAGGAGATCACCGGCAAGTCGCCCGCGGAGCTCGTCAGGCGCGGTATGGCGATGGTCCCGGAGGGACGGCGGACCTTCCCCGCTTTGACGGTGCTCCAGAACCTGAAGCTGGGCGCCTGGGTTCGGCGCAAGCACGACAAGGCGGGCATCGACGCCAGCCTGGAGCGGGTATTCGAGTACTTCCCGCGCTTGGCCGAGCGCAAGGACCAGTTGGCAGGAAGCATGTCGGGCGGCGAGCAGCAGATGCTCGCCATCGGGCGCGGCATGATGGCCGACCCCCGCCTGCTGATCATCGACGAGGCGTCGCTGGGGTTGTCGCCCCTGCTGGCCAAGACGGTGTTCGCCGTGGTCGACCGCATCAAGGCCGACGGCGTCACGGTCATCCTCGTGGAGCAGAACATCGGCGCCCTGCGCCACGCCGACCGGGCACTGGTGATGGAGAAGGGCCAGCTCGTCTACCAGGGCCACGGCGACGAGATCCGCGACTCCGCCCGCCTGCGCGAGACCTACCTCGGCGCTCCGGCGTAGGCAACCCTCACGGGTCGACAGGCCCGACTGTCGGGTTCCCAGGCTCCCTGAGGCTCCAGTAGCAATAGTTGTTCACGGTGCCCGATCGTGTGCATGAGACGAAGACGTCGCTGGGTCCAGACTCGATCGACCCCCTCCAATCCCACCCGACTGTGACGCTGCCGCCCAACGCCGACTCCGGCGTGGTGTAGCACACGGAGAGGTGCGGGTCGTAGAGGCTGATCCAAATGCTCGTCGCCGCGTATTCGGTGACCGGGATATAGGCGCCGCTTTGGAAGCTGCAGTAGAGAGGATGCGCGTCGGCTGATTCGACGCCTCCGAACCCCAACACCCCTCCAGTGAGGCCGACAGCGATGGCTGCCCGCCGGAATCGTCGATGACTTGCCTGCGCATGCCTCATTAGGGCTCCCCCCATTTTGACCTCAGCGCAGGTTATCGAGTGGGCGCAGCGCCAGTCGCCGCCTCGGCCCGTCGTTCTCCCGGTCCACGATCTCGAACCCGGCAGCCGCGAGCTCGGCGTCGGCCACCGGATGGAGCTCGATGACGTTCTCGACGGTCGTTGCTCCGACCGTGTAGCGACGGCGGTAGACGAGGGCGTGGCCCGACCATGTCAGCGCCGCGGCCAGCGACGCCGTGTCGTCGGCGTGCACCGGCGCCATGGGGGCGTCGAGCGGCTCCACGTCGACGAGCTCCAGCCCGACGAGCCCGTCGGGCGCCAGGTGCTCGGCCACGCACGCCAGGCAGGCGGCCCGGCCTGCGGCATCGAGCAGTTGCAGGCTGTTCCACGGGATGAGCACGAGCGGGAAGCGCCACCGGAAGGCGAACCTCCGCATGTCACCCATCACGACGGGCACGCCTCTGGCCACGGCCCGGCGGGCCATGGCGAAGTCGATGTCGAGACCGACGGCGCCCAGGGCAGCCGCCACCCGCCCGGTGCCGCACGCCAGCTCCAGCACGGGCGCACCGGTGCGCGCCAGCAGCGACCGGTAGAACGGGAGATCCTGGTCGGTACGAGCGAGGACCCGCTCGCACTCCCAGTCGTACAGGGCGCCGAGGTCGACCGGCGACGCTAGGGAGTGCAGACCCGGCAGGGCGACAGGCCCTCGGCCACGGCGTCGTCGCGGGTCATGCGCACGCCGTCGGAGCGCCCCTCGATGAGGTGGCAGGACGGATCGTGGAACGAGGTCCGCCCGGCGACCACGAGCTGGGTCGAGGCGTCGGCCCGGGACTGCGGGCGACGACGGCCCCCGGTGGCGGTGGGCGACGGCGTGGCCGACGTGTGGCCGTTGCCCGCCACGGCGGCGGTGGCGGCCGACAGGCGGGTGAGCTGGTGGTTGAGCTCGACGAGCTGCATCTCCAGCACGGCCCGGTCCCGCCGATTGCTCTCGGCCACCAGCAGGGCCGCTCCGAGCACGATCAGGCCGAGGCCGGTGGCGCCCGCGGACAGCAGGTAGGGGAGCTGTCCGGGCACGCGGTTCAGGCCCGCAGCGCCGTTCCAGCCGAGGAAGATGACGATGAAGCCCACGACGGCCAAGCCCAGGCCGATGCGGCCTGCCATCCCTGCCCAGCGGCGGCGCACGCGGTCGACGACCAGCGCTGCACGCGACGGGGCGGGCGCCGACATGGACACTTCCGGGCGATCGGCCACGGTCTGCATGGGTCCATGGTTACTCATCGGTAGGGAGCCGCGCAACGCGTCCCGCCGTCGCGGCTATGGCGCGACCGACCGGAACACCATCCCGGTGCGCGGCTTGGGGTTGAAGAACGTGGTCTTCGGCGGCATGCGCTCGCCCCCGTGGCCGATGGCGGCGATCTGGCCGACGGTGGCAGGCCGCAGCAGCACGCCCGCTTGGGCGTCGCCTCGGTCGACGGCGCGCACCACGTTGTCGACCCCGTGCTGGAAGCGCACCCGCGCGCCGTCGGGGAAGGCGGCGAGGGCAACATCGAGGCGGCTGGAGTCCAGATCGTGCTCGGCCGCCTCCATCGTGGCTGCCGAGGGCCGCAGGAACCACGCCCCGTCGGTGGTCACCAACGTCAGCGCGCCCGCGTCCTGCATCCGGGCCGGCACCGTCTCGTCGGCCTTGCCCGCGTCGAACACGTCGAAGTGGGCGGCCAGGGCGTCGAGCAGGTCGAAGCCGTCGGGCAGCCCGTCGAGCAGGCGGTGGATGGCCCGCACCTCCAACTGTTCCTCGGCCAACTCGACCACGTAGGCCAGGATCGAGTTCCACGGGCCCGACGCCCCTCCCTGCTCGTCCTTGTAGGCGTTGCCCACCTCGAAGCGGTGGTGGCCGTCGGCCACGATGATCGGCGCCGACGCCACGGCCGACGAGATGGCCTCCACCACGCCCGGCTGCGTCACCTTCCACAGCCGGTGGTGCACGCCCTCGTCGTCGGTGGCCCGCACGAGGGGCGCACCGGGCACGTCGCACAGGGCGGACAGCCCCTCTGCAGGGGAGAGCCCCCAGATGGGTGAGAGGTTGACCTGCGTGGTGCGCAGGATGTCGAGGCGGTCGGCCTTGTCCTTGGGCGTCGTGCGTTCGTGGGGGAGGATGCCGCCCTCGCCCGGCTGCGAGAGCTCCAGCGCCCCGAGGATGCCCGCCGTCTGCCGGGGCCGGCCCGTCTCGTCGTGGAAGCCCATGCGGTAGACGTAGAAGGCGGGCTCGTCCTGCACCAGCGCGCCCTCGCCCAGCCACGCCCGGAACAGGTCGCGGGCCACCTCGTACTTGGTGCGGCCGTCCCCCTCTTCACGCGGCAGCTCGACCCGCACCGCGTTGTAGGGGCTGCGTTCGACCAGCCGGGCCCGCTCCTCCTCGTCGATGACGTCGTAGGGCGGGGCGACGACGGCGTCGACGTAGCCGTCCTCTGCGTTGTAGCGGATACCGGGGAACGGGTCGAAGCGGGGCACCCGCACTGCGTAGCAGAATCGGTCAGGATCGGGCACATGACCTGGGCGCTCGACCTCGACGGCGTGGTGTGGCTCGCCGAGACTCCGATCCCCGGCGCGGCCGAGGCCGTCGCCCGACTGCGCGACCGGGGCGAGCGCGTGGTGTTCCTCACCAACAACTCGTCGCCGACCGTCGACGACTACGTGAAGAAGCTGGCGGGCATGGGCATCCCCGCCGATGCCGAGGATGTCCTGACGTCGGCCCAGGCCGCTGCCCGCTTGCTGGAACCGAGCTCGACCGCGCTGCTGTGCGCAGGGCCGGGCGTGGCGGAGGCGCTGGAGGCGCGGGGTGTGCGCGTGGTGCGGGAGGGGCCCGCCGACGCCGTGGTCGTGGGCTGGCACAAGGACTTCGACTTCGCCCGCCTGGCCGCGGCGACGGCCGCCATCCACGCCGGCGCCCGCTTGGTGGGGACCAACGAAGACGCCACCTACCCCACGCCGACGGGGCAGCTACCCGGCGGCGGGGCGCTGCTGGCCGCGGTGGCCACGGCGGGCGGGGTGACGCCGATGGTCGCGGGCAAGCCGCACCTGCCGATGGCCGACCTGGTGGCCGAGCGGGTGGGGGCGGTGGACGTGATGGTCGGCGACCGGCCCTCGACCGACGGCGTGTTCGCCCGGCGGCTCGAGGCCCGCTTCGCCCTGGTGCTGAGCGGGGTCACCTCGGCGGCGCACTTGCCGGTGGCGCCCGTCCCCGACGTGGTGGCCTCCGACCTCGCCGCCCTCGTCGGCTGACCCCGGCCCGTTCTCGTTGCGGAAGTGCGCCCCCCCGGGCGCACTTCCGCAACGAGAACGGACGCACGCCACCCGGGAGGGGGGGCGGCGGGGGCCGCCCGACGGCAGGCGCCACACCCACCCCGCCCGCCGCCCCGACACCCAGCCCCCGC
>JAHWLA010000078.1 GCA_019347595.1 Actinomycetota bacterium | reverse complement strand
CTTCGTACCGGCGCGCCTGACCGCCGTGTTGGTCGCCGCCGTGCGACCGCGAGCCGCGGCCCGCGTCGTCGAGGCGGTGCGACGGGACGCACCGGGCCACCCTTCTCCTAACGCGGGCGTGGCCGAAGCTGCTTTCGCGGCCGCGCTCGGGCTCCGCCTCGGCGGCGAGGCGCGGTACGGCGATCGTTTGGAGCTGCGCCCGGCGATGGGCGACGGCCGCCCTCCCGAAGCAGCCGACATCGCCCGCGCCATCCGTCTCTCGCAACACGTGACGCTGGCCTTGGCCGCCGCACTGGTGGTCCACCGATGAAGCGCTCGATTCACGGTGGAGCGGGCGCCACGGTCGCACGCGCGCTGGGCATCGACCCCGCACAGATCCTCGACCTCTCGGCGTCGATGAACCCCGTGGCGCCCGATCCGGTACCGGTCATCGGCCGGCACCTCGATGCCGTCGCCTCGTACCCCGACCCGACAACGGCGACGGCAGCGCTGGCCGACGTCATCGGCCTCGATGCGGAGCGCGTGCTTCTCACCAACGGCGGGTCGGAAGCCATCGCCCTGGTGGCCGCCGACCTCGGCAAGGGGTGGGCCGACGACTGCGACTTCGCGCTCTACCGGCGCCACCTCGACGTGCTCGACCCCAACGCCGCCCGCTTCCGGTCGAACCCGCACAACCCCACTGGTCGCCTTGCCGGGGCCGACGAGACCGCCGACGTGTGGGACGAGGCCTTCTACCCGCTCGCCACCGGCCGGTGGACCCGGGGTGACGACGCCGTGGTCGTCGGGTCGCTGACCAAGCTCCTGGCCGCGCCGGGACTGCGCGTGGGCTACGTGCTGGCGGACGGGGAGAGGATCGAGCGACTGGCGCGCCGGCAACCCCATTGGGCGGTGAATGCACTCGTGTGCGCGGCGCTTCCCGAGCTGGTTGCCGCCATCGACCTGCCGAGCACCGCCGGCCGCATCGCCACGTTGCGCAACGATCTCCTCGCCGTCCTCACGGAGGCGGGCCTGCAACCGCGGCCGTCGGACGCCAACTACGTCGTCTGCGACGACGCGTCCGAACGCCTACTGGCGCACGGCATCGTGGTGCGCGACTGCACGAGCTTCGGATTGCCAGGTCGCATGCGCGTGGCCGTCCCCGACGAGCGGGATCTCGCCCGGCTGGCGGAGGCACTGCGATGAGGGGCGCGCTCATGGTGTGCGGCACCACCAGCGACGCGGGCAAGAGCCACGTCGTCACCGCCCTGTGCCGGCTGCTCGCCCGCCGTGGCGTCAAGGTCGCCCCGTTCAAGGCCCAGAACATGGCGCTCAACTCCTATGTCACGCCCAGCGGCCACGAGATCGGCAGAGCGCAAGGCGCGCAGGCGCTGGCCGCCGGCGTCGAGCCCGAAGCGGCCATGAACCCGATCTTGTTGAAGCCCACGAGCGAGCGCACCAGTCAGGTCGTCGTCCTCGGCGCACCGTTGGCGCACATGTCGGCCGTCGAGTACCACGAGCACAAGCCGCAACTCCTCGGGACAGTCCTCGATGCCCTCGACGATCTCCGTCGCCGCTTCGACGTGGTGATCGTCGAGGGAGCAGGGAGCCCGACCGAAATCAACCTGCTCGAGCACGACATCGTGAACCTACGTCTGGCGCACGAGGCGGGCCTCCCCGCCCTCGTCGTCGGCGACATCGACCGCGGCGGCGTCTTCGCCGCCTTGTACGGGACGGTCGCCTTGCTGCCGGACAACTACCGGGCACTCGTCAAGGGCTTTGTCATCAACAAATTCCGCGGTGATCCTGCGCTGCTCGGCGACGGGATGGCGGAGCTCGAACGGCGCAGCGGCGTGCCGACCCTCGGCGTCATCCCGTACATCCACGACGTGGCCCTCGACGCCGAGGACTCGCTGTCGCTCACCGGTCGCCGCCCGCGTCCGCAAGGCGACCCTGTGGCCGACAGGCTCGACATCGCCGCCATTCGGTTGCCGCGCATCTCCAACTTCACGGACCTCGACGCGCTCGCCATCGAGCCGGGCGTCGGCGTGCGCCTGGTGGAGGACGCCGCGGCCCTGGGCGACCCCGACCTCGTCGTCATCCCCGGCACCAAAGCCACGGTCGTCGACATGGAATGGCTGCGCGGGCGGGGGTTCGATCGAGCCATCGACACCGCGCGCCGTCGAGGAACGCTCGTCCTCGGCGTGTGCGGCGGCTACCAGATGCTCGGCCGTCGCTTGCACGACGCAGTCGAGTCGGGCCGGGGGACCGTCGACGGCTTGGGCTGGCTCGATGTGGAGACGAGATTCGCGGCCGACAAGATCACGCGGCAGCGCCGCGGCAGCGCCATGGGCGCCCGGCTCACCGGCTACGAGATCCACCACGGGATGGTGACGCGAGGCGACAAAGCGGCCGGGTGGGTGCATCTCGACGACGTCTACGGCGCCGACGAAGAAGGCGCCGTCGATCTCGACGACGCCTCCGTGCTCGGCACCACCCTGCACGGCATCTTCGAGGACGACGGCTTCCGCGCCGTGTTCCTCAGCGAGGTGGGACGACGGCGCGACAAGACGTTCGTCCCCGCAGGCGCCTCCTTCGGTCGCGCCCGCGAGGCGCAGTTCGACCGGCTGGCCGACGTGCTCGAAGCCCACCTCGACCTCGACGCTCTCGACCGCATCGTGACGGAAGGCATCCCCCGCTCGTGATCCTGTTCCTCACCAACGCCGACACCGAGATCCTCGCCCTGCGCTCGGTGATCGAAGGGCTCCCACACGGCTTCCCGGCGGTGCGCGCCGCCAACCCGACCCACCTCCTCGCCGCGCCGTCGGTCGACGGCGCGCAGGCAGTCCTGGTGCGACTGCTCGGCGGGCACCGCGCGTGGGAGGAGCAGTTCGACGCGCTGCGTGCTGCGTGTGTCGACCGCAACGTTCCCCTGCTTGCCTTCGGCGGCGAAGCGACGCCCGATGCCGAGCTCACCGGCCTCAGCACGGCGCCCGCCGCCGTCGTGACGCAGGCCTTTGCGTACCTGTCCCACGGCGGCCTCGCCAACATCGAGCAGCTGCTCCGGTTCGTGGCCGGCCTCCCCGCCCAGCTGCCCGTCGAAGTGCCCGCCTCGGGCGTCTTCCGTGATCCGTACCGACAATCGGTATCTACAAACCGACAGTCGGTACGGACGAACCGACCGTCGGTCGGTGTCGTGTTCTACCGGGCGCATCTGCTCAGCGGGAACACCCAGTTCGTCGACGACCTGTGCGACGCCGTCGAAGCGGCGGGGGCCGACGCCCGCGCCGTCTACTGCTACTCGCTGCGCGACGGGATAGACCTCGATCTTCTGGGCGGCTGCGACGCCGTGATCACCACGGTCCTCGCCGCGGGCTCCGCCGACGCCGACGGTTGGGACGCCGGCGCGCTGGCGACCCTCGGCGTCCCCGTCATGCAGGCCGTTGCCGCCACGCAGCCATCGGCCACCTGGGAGGCGAGCGACAGCGGGCTGGCGCCGCTGGACGTCGCCATGGCCGTCGCCATTCCGGAGTTCGACGGGCGCATCGTCACCGTGCCTTTCTCGTTCAAGGAGACCGTCGACGACGGCGACGAACTGGGTGCGCCGGTGACGGCGTACCGAACGCGGCCCGACCGCGTCGCCCGTGTCGCCGGCATCGCGGTACGCCTCGCCTCGCTGCGCCACGTCCCCGCGAGCGAACGGCGGGTGGCTGTCGTCCTGTCGGCGTACCCGACCAAGCGCAGCCGCATCGGCAACGCCGTCGCCCTCGACACCCCGGCGAGCGTTGTCGGGCTGCTCCACTCGCTGTGCGAGGCCGGGTATCGGGTGGACCGCATCCCGGCCGACGGCGACGCCTTGATGGGCGAGCTCATCGACGCGTTTTCCTACGAGAAGGAATCGCTCACGACTGCCCAGCTCGAACGGGCTCCGGGTCGGTGGCCCGCAACGGCGTACAACGCGTGGTTCGCCAACCTGCCTACCGACGTGCAGCACGAGATGGTGGCGGCGTGGGGCGAGCCCCCCGGGCGCGTCTACGTCCACGACGGTGCGCTGGCGTTCCCCGGCCTCGACCTGGGCGGTGTCCTCGTCACCGTCCAGCCGCCCCGCGGGTTCGGCGAGGACCCCATCGCCGTCTACCACTCCCCCGACCTCCCGCCGACCCACCACTACCTCGCCTTCTACCGCTGGCTGGACGACGGGTGGGGGGCGCACGCCGTCGTGCATGCAGGCAAGCACGGCACCCTCGAATGGCTGCCGGGCAAGGGCGTGGGGCTGTCGTCGTCGTGCTATCCCGATGTCGCCCTGGGCGACCTGCCGCTCGTGTACCCGTTCGTGGTGAACGATCCGGGCGAGGGCACGCAGGCCAAGCGGCGGGCACACGCCGTCGTCGTCGACCATCTCCTCCCACCGATGACGCGGGCCGAGACCTACGACGACCTGGCCAAGCTGGAGTCGCTGCTGGACGAGTACGCACAGGTGGCGTCGCTCGACCCCGCCAAGCTCCCCGCCATCCGGGCCAAGGTGTGGGACCTGCTGGTCCAGGCCGAGCTGCACCGCGACCTCGGCGTGGAGCAGGCGCCCGAAGGCGACGACTTCGACGGCCTGCTCCTGCACGTCGACGGCTACCTGTGCGAGCTCAAGGACGCCCGTATCCGGGGCGGTCTGCACACGCTCGGCATGGCGCCCGAAGGCGAGGCCGAGTTGGATCTTGTACTCGCCATGACGCGCCTGCCGCAGGGCAGCGTGCCCCCGTTGCGGCGGCCGACCGACGGGACGCTCCGCGACACCGACGACGCCGAGGCGGAGGCGCGCGCCGCTCTCGCCGCCGTGCAGGGCGCCGGCTGGCGCTACGACGGCGACCATCCGACGCTGCGCTGGGTGTGCGATCGGCTCGTCCCCGCCCTCCGGCGCACGACCGACGAACTCGACAACACCCTCGCCGCCCTGGACGGCCGCTTCGTGCCCAGCGGGCCGAGCGGCGCGCCTACGCGCGGCATGGCGCACGTCCTGCCGACCGGGCGCAACTTCTACTCCGTGGACCCGAAGGCCCTGCCGTCGCGGTTGGCATGGGAGGTCGGCTGCCGCCTGGCCGATGCGCTGATTCAACGCCACCTCGACGAAGAGGGCACGTACCCGCAGTCGGTGGGCTTGGTGGTGTGGGGCACCGCGGCCATGCGCACGGCGGGCGACGACGTCGCCGAGGCGCTCGCGCTATTGGGCGTTCGTCCCGTGTGGGCGGAGGAGTCCGGACGGGTGACCGGCCTGGAGCTGATCCCGGATGCCGAACTGGGCAGGCCGCGCATCGACGTGACGCTGCGCATCTCCGGCTTCTTCCGCGACGCCTTCCCCCACCTCGTCCAGTTGCTCGATGACGCGTGCAAGCTCGCCGGGTTCGACGACGACCCGCGCATCTTCGGGGCCAAGCCGGGTGCGTACGGGTCGGGGATCCTCCCGCTGCTCGAGTCGCGGGAGTGGGACGACGACGCCGACCTGGCTGCCGTGTACGAGACGTGGAGCGGGTACTCCTATGGGCGCAGCGGCATGGGCGTGCCCGCGCTCGACGCCATGCGCCGCCGCTTCGCCGTCATCGACGTCGCCGTCAAGAACCAGGACAACCGCGAGCACGACATCTTCGACTCCGACGACTACCTCCAGGACCACGGCGGCATGATCGCCACCATCCGGGCACTGCGCGGTGGCGTCGAGCCCAAGGCGTGGTTCGGCGACTCCGCCGACCCTGCACAACCCAAGGTGCGGAGCCTGGCCGAGGAGGCGGCGCGCGTGGTGCGCACCCGCGTGCTCAACCCGAAGTGGATCGGGGCCATGCAGCAGCACGGCTACAAGGGCGCCTTCGAGCTGGCCGCGACGGTCGACTACCTCTTCGGCTACGACGCCACCGCCCACGTCGTGGAGGACTGGATGTACGAGCGGGTGACCGAGGCCTACGTCGGCGACCCGGACGTGCGGAAGTTCCTCGAACGATCGAACCCGTGGGCGCTGCGGTCGATGGCCGAACGACTGCTCGAAGCGAACGAGCGCGGGCTGTGGGAGGCGTCGGAAGCGGCACTGGCCACCTTGCGCTCGGCGCTGCTGGACGCGGAAGGCTGGGAGGAGTCGAGATGAACGACCGTCGGTTCCCGTTCGCCGCTGTCGTAGGCCAGGACGAGGTGAAGCTTGCCCTGGTGCTCGCCGCCCTCGACCCCGCCATCGGCGGCGTCCTGCTGCGCGGGCAGAAGGGCTCGGCGAAGACGACGCTGGCCCGCGGGCTGGCGGCCCTGCTGGCCGCCGACGCCCCCTTCGTCGAGCTTCCCGTCGGCGCCACCGAGGACCGCGTCGTCGGCGCCCTCGACGTGGAGGCGGCGCTGACGCAGGGCGAGCATCGCTTCCGCCCCGGCTTGCTGGCGGCGGCGCACGGCGGCGTGCTCTACGTCGACGAGGTCAACCTCCTCCCCGACCACCTGGTGGACGTACTCCTCGACGTGGCGGTCTCGGGCGTGAACCGAGTGGAGCGCGACGGGCTGTCGCACACGCATCCCAGCCGCTTCGTGCTCGTCGGGTCCATGAACCCCGAGGAGGGCGACCTGCGCCCGCAGTTGCTCGACCGCTTCGGTCTCGCCGTCGACGTCACTGCGCCCGACGATCCCGGCGTGCGGGCCGAGATCGTCCGCCGCCGACTGGCGTTCGACCGCGGTGACGTCGATACGTCCGACGACCTCGAACTGCGGGGGCGCCTCGCCGATGCCCGGCCCGCGGCGCTGCCGTCCGAGCTGATCGACGTGGTGTCTCGGCTGTGCGTCTCCGTCGGTGCCGAGGGGTTGCGCGCCGACCTCGTCATCTGCCGTGCCGCGGGGGCACTGGCCGGGTGGGAGGGTCGTCACGAGGCGACCGTCGACGATGTTCGTCGCGTGGCGCCGTTGGCGCTTGCCCATCGTCGCCGGCGTTCGCCGCTCGACGACGCGGGCATC
Source organism: Actinomycetota bacterium (assembly GCA_019347595.1). Lineage (GTDB taxonomy): Bacteria > Actinomycetota > Acidimicrobiia > Acidimicrobiales > JAHWLA01 > JAHWLA01. The sequence goes on along the minus strand of JAHWLA010000078.1, from coordinate 3,878 downwards.
GACCAGCAGGAGGTCGACGATGCCCTGGAACAAGCCACGCAGCCGCAGGGGCCCGACTCCGACGAGCGGGTGGCCGCCGCCGACGAGCCGCCGTCGTCGGTGGTGCGACTGAGCGCGGCGCGGCACCCCACGCAAACGGAGACGGCAGGCCGTCGGTCGACGGTCGAAGGGCCGCGCGGCCGGCATGTCGGCGACCGCACGCCCCAGGGTGCGGTCGGGTCGATGGCGGTCACGGCCACCGCCCAGGCGGCCGCCGTACGCCGGGCGCTCGACCCCGACGACGACGCCGCACTGCGGCGGACCGATCTGCGGGAGGCGGTCCGCGAACAACGGGCGGGGAACCTCGTCGTGCTCGCAGTCGACGCGTCGGGGTCGATGGGCGCCGAGCGTCGCATGGAAGCGGTGAAGGGCGCCGTGCTGGGGCTGTTGGTCGACGCCTACCAACGGCGCGACCGGGTGGCGTTGGTCACGTTCCGGGGTGACGAGGCGTCGGTGGCGTTGCGGCCGACGAGCAGCGTCGAGGTCGCCCGCGCCCGACTGGCGGAGCTGCCGACCGGCGGCCGGACGCCCTTGGCCGCGGGGATCGCCACTGCCGTCGACCTGGCGGCCAAGAACGGGGACACCGCGCATCGGCCATTGCTCGTGTTGGTGTCCGACGGACGCGCCACCGCGGCGACCGAAGGCGTCGACCCCGTGCACGCGGCGAACGAGGCGGCGAGCGCGGTGCGGCGCCGTGGCATCGACGCCGTGGTCCTCGACGCCGAGGACGGCCCCACGCGCCTCGGCTTGGCCCGCGGGCTGGCCGAGGCCATGGGCGCCCGCTACCTCCCCCTGTCCGAGCTCAGCGCCGCCGCCGTGGAAGGCGCCATCCGAGAGGCCACCCGATGACGACCGACCACGACCCCCCTGCGTCCCGAGTACATAGCGTGCGGAATCCGCACGCTATGTACTCGGGAACGCGGTTTGCCGACGTCGCGGCGCGCATCGTGCCGTTGGACGCCGACGCCGCCGCTGCCGCAGCCGCCCGCCACGACCGGCTGACGAAACCCCGGGGCTCGTTGGGAAGGCTGGAGGCGGCGGGCGTGCAACTGGCCGCTATCGCGGGCACCAGCCCGCCACCCCTCCCGGCGCCCGCCACTGTCGCCGTGTTCGCCGGCGACCACGGTGTCGTTGCCGAAGGTGTGACGCCCTGGCCCTCGGAAGTCACGGCGCAGATGGTCGCCAACTTCTGCGCAGGCGGCGCCGCGGTGAACGTGCTGGCCCGCCAGGTCGGCGCGTCGGTGGTCGTCGTGGACGCCGGCGTGGCGTCCGACATCCCCGTCGACGCGCCCGGGCTCCTGCGACGCGCCGTCCGCCGCGGCACCGGCAACCTCGCCGTCGAACCCGCTATGTCGCACGACGAGACCCGTGCCGCGCTCGACCTCGGCGTCGAGGTCGCCGAGCAGTGCGTGGCCGACGGCGCCCGCTGCCTCCTCACCGGCGACATGGGCATCGGCAACACCACGCCGTCGGCCGCGCTCATCGCCGCCTTCACCGGCCGCCCCGCGGTCGACGTGACCGGCCGCGGCACCGGCATCGACGACGGCATGCTGGCGCACAAGACAGCGGTCATCGAACGAGCACTGGCCCGCCTGCCCGCCGGCAGCGATGCGCTCGATGTGCTCGCCAACATCGGCGGCCTGGAGATCGCCGCCCTGGCCGGCTACATCGTCGGCGGCGTCGCCGCTCGGGTGCCCGTCGTGGTCGACGGCGTCATCGCCGCCGCCGCGCTGCTCACTGCGGACACCCTCGTCCCCGGCGTCAGCCGGTACTGCTTCGCCGGCCACCGTTCCAGTGAGCCGGGCTCGGGCATCGCCCTGGCGCACCTCGGTCTCGAGCCCCTGCTCGACCTCGGCCTACGGCTCGGCGAGGGAACCGGCGCCGTGCTGGCCCTGCCCCTCCTGCAAGCCGCGGCCGCCGTCCTCAACGAGATGGCGACGTTCGACGCCGCCGGCGTCACCGAAAAGGACGCACTCCCGAGTACATAGCGTTTCGTTTCCGCCGGCTATGTACTCGAGACGGCGGGCGGAGCTACAAGGCGTCCAGCAGGTCGGTGTAGGCCTCGTCGAGGGCGGTGCCGAGGTCGCCGATCTGCGTCCGCTGGGCGATGGCCTGGTAGTCCTCACCCGACCGTGCCTGCGACAACTGGGCGGTCGCATCGCGGAACCGGGCGGCGGCGGCGACCAAGGAAGAGGCCTGGTCCTGGGCGTGGGTCGGGAAGTCGATCATGACCACGCGGTCTTGGAACCTGGCGATCTCATCGGACAACCGGCCGGTCTGCTCCCTGACGCATGCCAGCGGATCCGGGGCCGTGTCGCAGTTCGACATGCCGCTGTTGAGCGCCTGGGCCTCCTCGGCGAAGTCGTCCCAGGCCGCCATGAGCTCGGCGCGGGCCACGAACGACGTGCCGCGCGGGGCCACGCTCGCGATGGTGCCGCCCACGTACGTCACGGCGCCGACGACGACGAAGGCGGCGACCAGCCGCTTGGCGCCCCGGTTGAGGCGCAGTGTGCCCGGCCGGGGGACGGCGTCGGGATCGGTCGGCGTCGCCGTGGGGTCGATCTCGGGCAGGTGCCGCACCCGGTCGCGGTCGCCGAACAACCCCGAGGGCTGGGCGCTGGTGAGCATCCAGGCGAAGGCGTAGTAGCGCAACGTGTAGCGCACGCCGGCGGCCACGGCCCGGTGGACGGTGTCGGGCAGGCGCCCCTTCACCAAGGCGATGAGCCAGATGACGACGGCGAACACAGTCATCCCGAACATGCTGAACGTGGCCACCAGGCCCGAGGGGATCAGCAAGACGATGCGGAACAGCACGGCCATGCGGCTCAGGCGCGTGGCCTCGCACTCGAGGTCGGCGGGGTAGCCGGGGATGGCGACCAGCGGCGGCCAGCGCCCCGTGAGCAGCCACACGTAGGACATGACCTGCGTCGTGGTGCGCAGCCACGAGCACAGGAAGCGGTGCAGTGGGGTGGGCAGGCGGCCCAGCACCAGGGCTGCGAACCACCCCACGACGCCCGCGACCATGGCCGCCAGCGAGAACAGGTACAGCACCACGAACTGCGGGATGACCAGGAGGAGCCGGAAGAAGACGGTCGCCCGCGACTGGGGCTCGGGCGGGGGGACGTGCATCACCGGCGGCTCAGGACGGTGCGACTGCGACGGCATGTCCCAGTCCGTCATGGTTCGTGCCTTTCGACGAGGAGCCGTCATCCTGGCACGACCCATCACACGTCTCGAGTACATGGCGTACCGATTCGGTACGCCGGACGGCGTGGACGGCATGGACGTGAATCGCCTTGGTCAAGGAGGGGTACCTGGTGCCCCTGTTGAGGGGATCCGAGCACTTCGAGTGCACGTCCGCCACGCGGCTGACTTGGGACCTCGTCACCGATCGCGAGCTGTGGCTCTCGGAGCTGCGGCACCACCCGTTCCTCGTCGCCACCGGCTGCGGCTGACATAGGGGAGACCGGAGAGGCGCAACGTACGAACCGCTGGGACGGCGTGGACGAGGGCCACGAGACGTCGAACCCTGGACCGCGGCGTCAGGTCGCGGGCGTCGTAGCCGGCCGGCCTACACCCACGATTGTGACTGTGAATGGCATCGCGATTTGGTGGACATTCCGTCCGCGCTCGTTTTGAAACGCTATGTACGCGGGACGTCAGGTGGGGTCGGTGACGAAGTCGATGAGCTGTTCGACCGCGCCCACGAACGACGGCTCCAGGTCGGCGTAGCCGCGCACCGACGCCAGCAGCCGCTTCCACAACCGGCCCGGTTCCGGCTCGCCGAACGCCGCGCAGATCCCTTCCTTCCACGGGGTGCCTCGGGGCACCACCGGCCA
>JAHWLA010000077.1 GCA_019347595.1 Actinomycetota bacterium | reverse complement strand
GTCGCTCTCCAGCTTCTCCATGTCGTCGGGGTGGGGCATGGTGAACGGGTGGTGGGCCGAGACCGGCCGGCCCGTCTCTTCGTCGATCGACTCGAACAGCGGGAACTCGGTGACCCAGAGAAAGTGGAAGCCGCCCTCGTTGACGGGTGGGCGGCCCAGCTCCAGGCGCAGCAGGCCGAGCACGTGCTGGACGGTACGGCGCTCGTCGGCCACGAGGAGGAGCAGGTCGCCGTGCTCGGCTTCGAGCGTCTTGACGATCCCCTGCTGCTCGTCGTCGCTCAGGAACTTGGCCACGGGCGAGTCGAGCGTGGCGCCGTCGGATACCCGCATCCACACCAGGCCCTTGGCGCCGAAGCGCTTGGCCATGTCGGTGAGGCCGTCGAGCCGGTTGCGGGTCGTCTGTCCTTCACCGGGGACGCGGATGCCCTTGATGCAGGAAGCCTTGAAGGCGTTGAAGTCGGTGTTGGCGAACACCGGCGTGAGTTCGACCAGCTCCATGCCGAAGCGCACGTCGGGCTTGTCGCTGCCGAAGCGCTCGGCCGCCTCGGCATGGGTCATGCGCGGGATCGTCGTGGGGCGTTCGCCGGTCACGGCGTGGGCCGCGGCGGCGACGGCCTCGGAGATGGCGGCGAGGACGTCTTCCTGGTCGGCGAAGCTCATCTCGGCGTCGAGCTGCATGAACTCGAACTGCCGGTCGGCGCGCAGGTCCTCGTCGCGCAGGCAGCGGGCGATCTGGTAGTAGCGGTCGATGCCACCGACCATGCTGAGCTGCTTGAAGAGCTGGGGGCTCTGAGGCAGGGCGTAGAAGGCGCCGGGCTTGAGGCGGCTGGGCACCACGAAGTCGCGGGCGCCCTCCGGGGTGGAGGCGATGAGCATGGGCGTCTCGATCTCGACGAAGCCCTGGCCCTCCATGGCGGTGCGGATGGCGCTGTTGACCTTGGCCCGGGTGCGCAGGTTGCGCTGCATGCGATCCCGGCGGAGATCGAGGTAGCGGTGGCGGAGGCGGACTGTCTCGTCGGCCTCGATGCGGTCGGTGATGGGGAACGGGGGCGGCTCGGCGGTGGCCAGGATCTCGACGGTGGCGTCGCCCACCTCGACCTCGCCGGTCGGGAGGTTGGGGTTGGTGGTGCCCTCGGGGCGGTGGCGGACGGTGCCGGTGACCTTGAGGACGTACTCGTTGCGGATGTCGTGGGCGCCGTCGACCACGCACTGGATCAGGCCGGTGTGGTCGCGCAGGTCGACGAAGGCCAGGTGCTCGCCGTGCTCGCGACGCCGGGCCACCCAGCCGCAGAGTTGGACGGTGCGGCCCACGTCCGCGGTGGTGAGCGTGCCGCAGTAGTCGGTCCTCATCGTCACTGGAGTCGCTTCCTCACGTGGTCGACGACGGTCTCTGGGGTGGTCGGCTCGCGGTCGCCGTCGGCGGCGCGGAGCGTCCAACCCTCGGGCTCGATCGAAACGATGAGCGGGGCGCCGCTGCGCACGGCCGCTTTCATCTGCGCCTTCCAACTCCGATGGTCGAAGGCGCGGTCCGCACGGATGCCTACCTGCCGCAGCGCGGCCGCCGTGCGACGTGCGCCTGCGCCGCCAGTCGTGTCCATGACGAACACGTCGATGGTCGTCGTCGGCGCGGGGAACACGCCCTCGGCATCACAGGCCAGCAGGATGCGCTCGATGCCCGCGCCGAAACCGATGCCGGGCGTGGGCGGGCCGCCGAGCGACTCGGCCAGGCCGTCGTAGCGGCCGCCGCCGCCAACGGCGTCCTGGGCGCTGCCGAGCGCTTCGGCCGCGAACTCGAAGGTGGTGCGGGTGTAGTAGTCAAGGCCGCGCACGAGCCGGGGGGCGAGTGTGTAGGGGACGCCGAGGTCGGCGAGCCCGTGCTGCACGGTGTCGAAGTGGGCCTTGCACGGCTCGCACAGATGATCGATCTGGAGAGGAGCGTCGGCCGATGCCGCCCGGCACGGCTCCCGCTTGCAGTCGAGGATGCGCAGCGGGTTGGCCTCGATGCGGTCCTTGTGCTCGTCGCACAGCGTCTTGGTGGTGAAGTGGGCGACGAGCGCTTGCCGGTAGGCGGGCCGGCACTGCGCGTCGCCCAGCGAGTTCAGCTTGAGGGTGACGCGGGTGAGGCCGAGCTGTTTGTAGAAGTCGGCCAGCAGGGCGACGACCTCGACGTCGAGGTCGGGGTCGTCGGTACCGAGGGCCTCGATGCCGACTTGGTGATGCTGGCGGTAGCGGCCCGCTTGGGGTCGCTCGTAGCGGAAGTTGGGGGCCACGTACCAGGCCTTGAATGGTGGCGTGGGCCGATGCTGGACGAAGGCCCGCACCACGCTGGCCGTGCCTTCGGGGCGCAGGGCGATGCGGCGGCCGCCCTTGTCCTCGAAGTCGTACATCTCCTTGCGCACGACGTCGGTGGACTCTCCCACCCGCTGGAAGACGCCCAGCTCCTCGAACATGGGGCTGACCACCAGGCCGTAGCCGGCGCGCCCGACGTGCGCGGCGAACAGCGCCACCAGCCGCTCGTAGCGGGCGGAGGCGGGCGGGAGCACGTCGAACGTCCCCGTCGGCGCCTGAAACTCGGCCATCCCCCGGCACACTACCGGCCCACCACCACCGCCCGAATTGGGATGCGAAGTGGTCGCTGGAGCGACCACTTCGCACACCGGAACCCTGACTGTCACACCCCGCCGTCATGCTGATGGGGCATGAACGCGGACCTCATGCTCCGGAACCTCGCGGCCACCCAACACGGTGTCGTGAGCCTCCCCCAAGCCCGCGGCGCGGGACTGACGCGAGCGGCCATCCGGCATCGCACGGCCAAGGGCCTGTGGCGTCCGGTCGGGTCGCTGTTCGTCGTCTCGGGATCGCCCGAGAGCTTCGAGCAGCGCCTGATGGCGGCCGTTCTCGACGCGGGCGCCGATGCGGTGGCGTCGCACGAAGCGGCCGCCGTCTTGTGGGAGCTGCCCGGGTTCTCGCCTGGTTCGCTCGATGTAACCCGCCCGCGCACGACGGCGCGCATGCGTCCGGCGCTGGGCGAGGTGCACGAGAGCCGGCGCCTGCCCGAGTCGCACCGGACCGTCGTCCGCGGCATACCGGTCAGCACCGTCGCCCGCACGCTGTTCGACCTCGCCGGCGCGCCCGGCATGCCTGAGGCGCGGGTGGAACGGGCCGTCGACAACGCGTTGGCCCGCAGCCCGGCGTTGTTGCGCCGCCTGCACATCATGCTTCGGGAGCTCGCGGTGAGAGGACGACCCGGCATCGCGCTCATGCGCGAGCTGCTCGACGAGCGGCCTGCGAACTACATCGCCCCCGCCTCCGGGCTGGAGGCCCGGGCCATACGACTGCTCGCCGACGCCGGGATCGCCACCGATCGACAGGTCGACGTCGGTGACCGCGACTGGGTCGGACGCGTCGACTTGCGCGTCACGGGGACGAACGTCGTCATCGAGATCGACAGCGCGCTGCACCACACAGCACATAGCGACCGCCTGCGGGACGCCGACCGGGATGCATCGCCCGCGGCAGCCGGGTTGGTAGTCGTCCGGGCGACGGACGACGACGTGTTCCACCGCCCCTGGGTGCTCGAACAGCGGGTCCGGCGCGCCCTTTCCGGTCTGCGAAGTGGTCGCGTCAGCGACCACTTCGCACCCCAATTCGCAGGGGGTGGGGTGGCGGGTTAGGCGCCTTTGCCGGGGACGATGCGGTAGGCGTCGTAGACCGAGTCGATGCGCTTCACGGAGCTGAGCATCGAATCCAGGTGACTGGGGTCGGCCAGCTCGAAGTCGAAGCGCATGCGGCTCACGCGGTCGGCGCCCACATGCGTGGACGACGCCAGGATGTTGACGTGGTGCTCGGACAGCACCTTGGTGACGTCGGCCAGCAGTCGGCTGCGGTCGAGCGCCTTCACCTCGATCGACGCCACGAACACGCCGGCCCGCTCGCGGTCCCACTCCACCTCGATAAGCCGGTCGGTCAGCGACATCGCATTGGCGCAGTCCGACCGGTGCACCGAGACGCCACGGCCCCGGGTGACGAACCCGATGATCTCGTCGCCGGGCACCGGCGTGCAGCAGCGGGACAACCGCACCATCACGTCGTCGAGCCCCTCGACGTGCACCCCGACCGACTTGCGCCGTGACGGACGGCGGGCGCTGCGGGCCGTGGTCGGGAGCTGCTCCTCGTGGTCGCCGCCCCGCAGCTCGCGCGCCAGCCGCTGGGCGATCGACCGGGCCGACACGTGCCCGTCGCCGATGGCCGCGTGTAGCGCGTCGAGGTCGAGGTAGTTCATGGTCTCGGCCATCTTCAGCAGCGCCGGCGACGACGCCAGCTTCTGGACCGGCAGGCCCTCCTTGCGCAGCGCCTTCGACAGCTCGTCGCGGCCGGTCTCGATGGCGTCCTCCCGCCGCTCCCGCGAGAACCACTGCCGGATCTTGTTGCGGGCCCGCGGGCTGACGACGATCTTCAGCCAGTCCCGCGACGGCCCGGCCGACGGCACCTTGGACGTGAAGATCTCCACCGTGTCGCCCGAGTGCAGCTTGGAGTCGAGCGGCGCCAGCCGGCCATTGACGCGGGCGCCGATGCAGCGGTGCCCCACATCGGTGTGGATGGCGTAGGCGAAGTCGACGGGCGTGGCCCCCACCGGCAGCGTCATCACGTCGCCCTTGGGGGTGAAGACGAAGACCTCGTCCTGCTCCAGGTCGAGCTTCAGCGTCTCCAGGAACTCGGCCGGGTTGGCCGTCTCGGACTGCCAGTCGACGATGCGCTGGAGCCAGGCCAGGTCGGCCGGGGCGGCCTGCTCCTTGTAGCCCCAGTGGGCGGCGATGCCGAACTCGGCCCGGTGGTGCATCTCCCGGGTGCGGATCTGCACCTCCAGCGGCTTGCCCTGGGGCGCCACCACCGTCGTGTGCAACGACTGGTAGAGGTTGAACTTCGGCATGGCGATGTAGTCCTTGAACCGCCCCTGCACCGGCTTCCACGTGGCGTGGATGGAGCCCAGCGCGGCGTAGCAGTCCTTGACGGAATCGACCAGTACCCGGATGCCGACGAGGTCGTAGATCTCGTCGAACTCCTTGCCCTTGATCACCATCTTCTCGTAGATGGACCACAGGTGCTTGGGCCGGCCGGTGACCTCCCCGTCGATGCGCAGTTCGGCCAGGCGGTCGCGGACCTGCTCCAGCACCTGGGCCAGGTAGATCTCGCGCTCGGGCGCCCGCACCGCCACCATCTGCTCGATCTCGGCGTAGCGCTTGGGGTGGAGGGAGGCGAAGGCCAGGTCCTCCAACTGCCACTTCATCTCCTGGATGCCCAGGCGGTGCGCCAGCGGGGCGTAGATATCGAGCGTCTCCTGCGCCGTGCGCCGCTGCTTCCATTCCGGCATGGCGGCGATCGTCCGCATGTTGTGGAGGCGGTCGGCCAGCTTGATGATCAGGACCCGCCAGTCCTTGGCCATCGCCACCAGCATCTTGCGCATCGACGCCGCCTGCTGGGCCTCCTTGGAATCGAAGCGCACGCGGTCGAGCTTGGTGACGCCGTCGACGATGGAGGCCACCACCGGCCCGAACTCCCGGGCGACGTCTTCCAGCGTGACGCCGGTGTCCTCCACCGCGTCGTGCAGCAACGCGGCGGCCACGGTGACGTCGTCGAGCCCGAGCTCGGCCACGATCGTCGCCACCGCGATCGGATGGTGGATGTAGGGCTCGCCCGACTTCCGGAGCTGCTCGAGATGCGCCTGCGCCGCCACCTCGTGGGCCCGCAGGATGAGCGAGACGTCGGACTTAGGGTGACGAGTGCGGTAGGCGTTGAGCAGCGGGGCCAGAATCCCCTCGTCGGGGACCGCCTGTCGTCGCCAGGGAAGGACTCGGTCGACCGTCGCCATCGTCGCCCGCTGCCTACTCGTACTCGATCAGCGAGACGACCTCGTGGCCGGCCAGCTTGGCTCGTCCTCCGAGGAAGCCGAGCTCGATGACACAGCCGAAGCCGGCCACCTCGCCGCCCAACTTCTCCACCAGGCGGACGGTCGCCTCGGCGGTGCCCCCCGTGGCCATCACGTCGTCGATGATCAACGCCCGCTCCCCCGGCGCCACCGCGTCACGGTGGATCTCCAGCAGGTCCGACCCGTACTCGAGCAGGTACTCCTGCTTCTCGACCGTCCACGGGAGCTTGCCCGCCTTGCGCACGGGGACGAAGCCGGCCCCGAACCGGTAGGCGACCGGGGCGGCGATGATGAAGCCGCGGGCCTCGATGCCCAGCACCTTGTCGACGCGATGGCCGGCGAAGTGCTCACAGAGGGCGTCGATGGTGAAGCGGAACGCCTCCGTGTCGGCCAGGAGCGGCGTGATGTCCTTGAACACCACCCCGGGCTTGGGAAAGTCGGGGATGTCGCGGATGCGCTCCTTGAGCCAGCCGGCCTCGCTTTCCATCCCTTCAAGGTACTACCGGCGCTTGCCCTTCTTGCGTGGTCGGGGCGCGGGCCGCTTTCCCCCGGGCGGCCGAGGCGCCGCGGCCCGCCCCGGCGTGTCGTCGCCCCCGCTCGTGGCACCACTGCTCCCACCGACCATGACCGCCGCCGCGGCGGGCGTCAACGGGGCGCCCGTCCCGCCCCGGGCCAGCACCCGCTCCTTGATGCTGGCGTAGCGCGGCTCGCGCTCCTTGAGCATGGCCAGGAGCGGCGAGGCGATGAAGATCGACGAGTAGGCGCTGGCGCTGAGGCCGATGAGCAGGGCCAGGGCGAAGTCCTGGAGGGTGGTGGCGCCCAGGATGTAGCCGCCCACGATCAGCAGCGAGAGGATCGGCAGCAGCGCGGTGATCCCCGTGTTGAGCGACCGCATGAGCACCTGGTTGAGCGAGAGGTTGACCATCTCGCCGTAGGTCATGCGCCCGGACGCCGCCAGCCCGCGCGTGTTCTCGTCGACCTTGTCGAACACCACGATGCCGTCGTAGATCGAGTACCCGAGGATGGTGAGGCCGGCGATCACGGTGGCCGGGGTCACCTCGAACCCCGACAGCGAGTACACGCCGACGGTGACCAGGATGTCGTGGAACATGGCGGCCATGGTCGCCACCGCCATCTTCCACTCGAAGCGCAGGGTGATGTAGAGGGTGATGGCGATGAGGAAGACGATAAGGGCCTGCCGGGCCTTCTTGGTGATCTCCTCGCCCCACGACGGCCCCACCTCGTTGAGGTTGACCTGGCTGCGGTCGACGCCCGCCAGCTCGGCCAGCGCCGCGGTGATCTCGGTGTTCTCGCCCGGCTCGGTGTCGGCCTGCACGCTGAGGAGGTCGTCGCCGACGATCTGGATCTTGGCGTCGCCCAGCCCCAGCGGCCGCAGGGCGTCGCGGGCCTCGGCGACGCTGACGCCCGGCGCGGGCACCTCCCAGGCGCTGCCGCCCTCGAAGTCGATCCCGAAGTTGAGCCCGCGGGTGAACAGCGACGTCATGCCGATGAGGACCACGACGGTGGAAATGAGGAACCACAGCTTGCGGCGGTCGACGAACTGGATGCTCGTCTCCCCGTTGTAGAGCCGGGTCCAGATGCTCTTGCGCTCGCTCACGACGTACCTCCGCTCGGCGCCGCCGCCAGGCCACGGGCGACGCCCAGCCAACGCGCCTCGGTGAAGACCCGGTTGCGCCCGAGCAGGCTGACAATGGGTCGGGTGAAGAACCAGGCCACGATCACGTCGAGCAGGGTCGACAGCCCGAGGAAGAAGGCGAAGCCGCGCACGGACCCGACGGTCAGCATGAACAGGAGGGCGGCGCCGATGAACGACGAGATGTCGGCGGCCAGGATGGTCCGGAAGGCCCGCGAGAACCCGCGGTCGACCGACGAGCGGATCGTCTTGCCCGAGCGGATCTCGTCCTTGAGCCGCTCGAAGTAGACGACATAGGAGTCGACGGTCACGCCGACCGAGATGATGATCCCCACGGCGCCCGAGAGGCTGAGCGCCAGCCCGCTGGTGACCCCCAGGAACGAGATCACCGACCACATGAGCGAGCCCCATACGCTCAGCCCCAGGACCACGACGAGTCCCAAGGCCCGGTAGTACAGGATCATGTAGAGGAGGACGAGGACGAGGCCGGCCACGCCCGCCGCGATGCCCGCCTGGAGCGAGTCCTTGCCGAGGCTGGCCGATACCCGTTGGGTGGACTGCGGGACGAGCTCCACGGGCAGGGCGCCGTATCGGAGCACGAGGGCCAAGTCCTTGGCCTCCCGCTCGCTGAAATCGCCGGAGATCTGGCCCTCGCCGTTGAACTCCGCCTGTTGGATGACGGGCGCCGACTGCACGACGCCGTCGAGCACGATGGCCACCTGCCGGTTGAGGTTGCGGGCGGCCAACTGGTCGAACTGCTCAGCCCCTTCGCTGGTCAGGGTGAAGTCGACGGCCCACTGCCCGCCCTGCTGGGCGAAGGTGGCCCGGGCACTGGCCACCGCCCGGCCCGTGAGCTCGGCAGGCGCCAGCCGGTACCGGCGCACCACGCGCCCGTCGTCGATCTCGGGCAGAACCACCACCTGATCGGCGGCGTCCTCCTCCCGTGGCGTGGTGGGAATCTCGTTGGGGGGCACCGTGGAACTCGTCGTGGTGGTGGCGTCGGGCGCGGGCGGTGCCGTGCTGCTCGTGGTGGTGGTCGTCGCCGTCCCAGATTCCGGCGGCAGCTCCTCGATCACCGGGCGGAAGCGCAGCTCGGCCGTCTGCCCCACGATCTCCAGCGCCCGGTCGGCATCGCGGACCCCGGGGAGCTGCACCACGATGTTGTCGCCCAGGCGGCTGATGTCCGGCTCGGCCACGCCGAGGGCGTCGACCCGGTTGCGGATGATCTCGATGGACTGGTTGAGCACCCCGGAGTCGACCTGCTCCTTGGGCTCGAGCACCACCGAGGTGCCCCCCTGGAGGTCGAGCCCCAGCTCGGGGGCGTTGCCCGCGAACACTGTGGCGGCCAGGGCCCCGACGGCAACCACGACAATGCCGATCAGCGATCCGATCGTCCCCCGACGCATCAGCCCTCGTTCCCTTCGTCGCCCCGCGTGTCCTGCTCGTCGAGCGTGCGGCTCACCGCCGCCCGGAGCAGGGTCAGCACCGTACCCGGTGCCACCTCGATGCGGGCCTCCTCGTCGGTGAGGGCGAGCACGGTGCCGACGATGCCGCCGATGGTGACGACGCGGTCGCCGACCTCCAGGTTGGCCACCAGCTCGCGCTGGCGGCGGACGCGTTGCTGCTGCGGCCGCACCAAGAGCAGCCACATGCCGCCGACGAAGAGAAGAGGGATCAGGGCTTCCACGGATAACCGCCCAGTCTGGGGAGTTTCGGGCGCCGCGGAGGTTAGCAGTGGGGGTGTGACAGTCTTCGGTCTTCGCCGGTGGCAGGGGGCTGCGGCGGCGTTCCTACGTGTAGAGCAACGAGCCCGGCGTGGTGAGCACCTCGCCCGTCTCCAGCCAGGCCTTCACGCCGGAGACGTGCCACGTCACCCGGGAGGCGCCGTCGCCCCTCGCCTCGTCGCGCCACAGGGCGGCCCTCTTTAGTCTGTCGACCACACCGCGGCCGTGTCGGCCCGGAAGCGGGCATACGTACCGGTGTCGATGGCGGCCCGAGCCGCTCGCACGAGGGCCAGCGTCCATGCCAGGTTGTGGACGGTCAGCAGGTGGAGCGCCGTCAGCTCCCCCACCTGGAGCAGGTGGCGCAGGTAGGCCCGTGACCAGCGGGCGCACACCCGGCACGGGCAAGCGGGGTCCAGCGGGCCGGGGTCACGGGCGAAGGCGGCGTTGCGCAACTGGAGCCGGCCGGCCGACGTGAGCACACTGCCGTGCCGGGCCAAACGGGTGGGCAGCACGCAGTCGAACATGTCGACGCCCATCCCCACCGCGTCGACGATGTTGATGGGGTCGCCGACCCCCATGAGGTAGCGGGGCTTGTCCTCTGGCAACTCGGCCAGGGCGGCGGCCAGGGCGGGCAGCATCTCGTCCCGGGGCTCGCCCACCGACAGCCCGCCGATGCCGTAGCCGTCGAACGACAGCTCTACCGTGCGGCGGGCGCTCTCGGTACGCAGCGCCGGGTCGACGCCGCCCTGCACGATCCCGAACAGAGCCTGGCCCTCACGGCGGGGGGCCTGCCGGGCGCGGGCCGCCCACGCCGCCGTGCGCTCGACTGCCACCCGGACCACGTCGGGCGGTGACGGCAGCGGCGGGCACACGTCGAGGACCATCTGGATGTCGGCGCCGATCTGCGACTGGGCCCGCACCGCGTCCTCGGGGGTCAACCGGTGCATCGATCCGTCGTAGGTCGACCGGAAGGTGACCCCCTCGTCGTCCACCTTGGGCTTCAGCGAGAACACCTGGAACCCGCCCGAGTCGGTCAGCGTGTGCCCCCGCCAGCCCGAGAACGCGCCGAGGCCGCCCAGTTCCTCCACCACCTCGGCGCCCGGGCGCAGCATGAGGTGGTAGGTGTTGGCCAGCACCACCTCGAAGCCGAGATCCTCGAGATCGACAGCGGAGGCGGCCCGCACCGTCCCCCGGGTGCCCACGGGCATGAAGCACGGCGTGCGGAACGTGCCCCGGGGGGTCGTGACCGTGCCCGCGCGGGCAGGCCCGTCGGCGGCGGCGATATCGATCTGCAACACGACAGCTCACGATACGGGTGTCGTGTCCTTGACAGTGGCAGGGTCGCCACGATGACGGACGCCGGTGGCGGTCCGGCCTGATGATGAGGTCATCGGATCGAGACCAGGAGGAAGACCGATGGCGAAGCGGATGACGGCCAAGGCGGTGCTGGTGGGGCTGGGGATGGCCGCAGCGACGCTGTTCGGCGCCATGGCGCCCGCGCAGGGCAACGAGTTGAGCCGGACAGGCACC
>JAHWLA010000076.1 GCA_019347595.1 Actinomycetota bacterium | reverse complement strand
GGCACACCAGGTAGAGCGCCTTGGCCGTGGGCAGCAGCCCCCACGAGTAGGCGCCGTGGGTGGGGAAACTGGTGTCGGTCATCGTGGCCCGGCCGCACTGGGCGGCCAGCGGCGGCGGCGTTTCCCACCCCGTCGGCGTATCGGCGGGCGGGAACACCACCGGGTCGGGGGTGGCGCTCCAGGCCGGGGTGTCCACGTCCCACGCCGTCACCGTGTGGTTGGGCGCCGGTGTCTGGCGCAGGCCGGGCTGGGCGAAGGCCAGCACCAGCCGGGCCGGGCCGCCACGGGGGTCGGCCACGGTCTCCATGCCCTGCAGCCAGTGCGTCCTGGCCACCGTCGCCGTGGCCGGGGGCGGCACGAACGACGCCGAGAAGTCGGCCGCCCCCGCGTCGAACCTCTTCTCGTCGATGACCACCATCCGCGTCAGCGGCCGGGCCCCGTCCGGGGAGCCGTTGGGAACACCGGCGACGGCCAGCCCGGCCAGGGCCACGGCGTCGAGCGGGTCCATCATCGGCAGGTAGAGCAGGCCCCGCTCCTCGTCCACCGCGTGCAGCGCCTCGCCCACGAACTGGGTGGTGCCCGAAGCCCCCGTGCCGTTGCCCAGCCCCCCCAGCACCGGCGAGCCCCTGAAGGTGGCCCGGCGCCGGCGGGCCAGGGTGTCGAGGTCGAAGGACTGGATTTCGGTGGTCAACGGGTTCTCCAGAACCTGGTAGAGGCGGCGGCTTTTCGGGCTCAGGATCAGCCACCCCGACCAGTCGCGCACCGTCCCCGAGGCCAGGACCGGCAGGCGGCCTACTTCCGCCACCGCCGGCGAGTCGCCCGGCGCCGCCACGCCCGGGACCGGGGGGGCGATTGCGCCCAGCAGGAGGGCCAAGGCGCCGACCGCCGCCCGGCGGGCCGCACTCGAAGGGCGCGGCCTGCGGGCCTCGGCGGCGGCGATATGTGCGCTCACGCGTTCCTCGTCATCGTCGGTTTCCCCCTCGGCCCGGCTCGTGTCCCGGGCGTGTGCGAACGTGGCTGCTGCGGAGGATAGACGGGATACCGGACCCCTCGTGACGCCGGGCACATGGAAGAGCATCACGTTTCTCGCCTCACATCCTGCTGCCTTCTGAGTTCGCCGCATTTCGCGGGAACTCCTCCCGGTATACGCGACAAGACGAGGCTTGCAGGTGGGCCTCTTCGCGCCGGGGCGGACCCGATTGCTCCGAGGACGCGGACGGGCGGCACGCTGGGTGCCGCCCGTCCTTTCACCCGGTCTCGGGTGCGTGTGCGCTGCGAATGGCAGCGCATTCCTTTCTTACGGGACGGTGATACCGCTGGAGGAGTAGAAGGCGGCCACGCCCGCGATGGTGAAGCTTGTGGCGGTGGCCGTCAGGCAGCTGTTGCCGCTGGGAGCTGGAACCGGAAGGGCCTCGACCAGCGCCACCATGGTGCCCTTCTGGCCTGCTGCGGGGCCGTCGACGCCGGCGTGGACCACCAGTGTGCCGCCCACGCCGATGAACCCGAGCTTCTTGATAGTCGCTGTGGCGGACACGCCCGCCGTGTTTGTGGCCGTGAAGGTTCCTGTGCCCGCCCCGTTGGAGAGCCCGCACCACCCTGTCAGGTTGCCGCCAGCGCTGATGGTGCACACTGGGCCGAACACCCCGTTCGTGTCCGTCTTCTGCACTGTGGCCGAGACGCCCACGCATGCCGGGAAGGCGGAGGCGAATGTCCAACTGCATTGGCGGGCAGCGGGCAGCAGTGTGACGCTGGGAGCGGTGGTCACGTAGGCGGGCGGGTAGGACAGGCCGCCGCCGGCGCCGGTGCATGCCACATCTGCCGTCCCGGCGAACACCGCCGCGCCCGCCGATGTGGCCGAGGCCGGCGGGGTCCCGACGGCGAATGCCGCCATGGCCGTGGCCAGCACGGCCACGACGCGGAGAATACCTCTGGATGACTTCATGTCGTTGCTCTCCCCTGTTCGTCTCTGTCCGCCGTCGCGTCGGGGGACGTCCCCGGCACGGGCCCACGGGGGCGAAAAGGGAAAGGCGACGGAATCGTGTGGTGTCCCCCCGTACGACCGAGGACAACGCTACGACGGCGACGTCTCGGTTCGTGAGAGGCGTTCGGGTGAAATGTCTGTCACCCGAACTGATGTTTGTCACCTACAAGACGGGCGGAACTCCAGCCAGCCAATCGGGGCGGAACAATCCCCACGCCTCCGACGAAAGGCCTGTTGCCAACATTGGGTTTCGTTTCGACGAGTAGCGGCCCTGCACCAGCCCCGTAGTGCCGGGAAGGCGGTACAGATCGACTATGGCGACCAGCCCGCCCGAATTGACCTCACGTGATGGACGAGCGGATAGCTTCGTGTGCGCAGCCACCTTGTCGACCGGAGGGCTGGCCTTGCCCGGCGAGACCCGGGCTGTAGCTGTCCAGCAAGAGGCAGACGGCTCCCCGGAAGCCCTCGCACTGCGGCTCAGCTCCGGGTGGCCAGGCAGGGTCTGGGACGCGCGTCGAGCATGACCCGCTCGGCCGACGTCGGGACCACAGGCTCCGGCCGCGTCATCGCATACGCCGTCCGCCGATCGGCAGCCCGCGAGAAGCGGCAAGGGGTCAGCCCTCGTCGACGCACGTCGCGCCCTGCGCACGCTGCCTTTCTACGGAACGGTCGTTTCGCCCGACGCGTAGAAGGCGGCAACCCCCATGATGAGGAAGTTCGTGGCCGTGGCGGTCTCGCAGCTACCCGTTTGCGGATCGGGGACCGTATCGAACAGGGCCACCATGGTGCCCTTCTCGCCTGCGGTGGGCCCGTCCACCCCCGAGTGGATCGCCCATGTGCCACCGACATCGACCAACCCGACGTCGGTGAGGCTTGCTGTTCCCGATGCACCCGTCAGGGGATCTGTCACGGAGAAGCCCCCTGCACCGGAGCCACGGGAAAGACCGCACCACCCTGTCAGGTGGCCCGAAGCAGCGATCGCACACAGCGGGCCGTAGATTGGCAAGGGGTCGTCGGGGGTGAGGACTGTGGCCGAGGCACCCATGCACCAGGTCGATCCGAAGGACCAACTGCACTGGCGGGCGGGCGGCATGAGGGTGACGCTGGGATCGGAGGTCACGTAGACAAGTGGGTACGGCACGCCACCGCCGCGACCGGTGCACCAGAAGCCTGCCGTGCCGGAGAACAGCGCGGCGCCTGCCGATGTGGCCGCCGTCGCCGGGGTCGCCATGGTCAGGGACGCCACTGCCATGGTCAGCACGGCTGCGACACGGCGCGTTCCGCTGGGCGATTTCATCGTCTTCTCCTGTTCTCCGGCCTCATCGAGGGCCGGGACCACCCCCCACCTACGCCCGGGGTTGCGGCGTCGCTGTTGCTATCGGGATCACGCTACGACGGAGCCTGCGCCGTTCGCGAGACACATTCGGGTGAAATTCGTGTCATCGCCTACGGAGTTCGTCACCTCCGGCGGTCGGCCGGGTCGATGAGGTGCCGACGACTCGGGGTGTGCTACGACGCCTGAGAACGTCGCGACGACGCTCGCCGGAGACGGCTGTGGGACAAGCACCCGAACGGGCGACAGTTGGCAGTGCCGCCCGTTGGGGTGCTTCAATGAGCCGCCCTGTTAGGCCCGAACCCCGGGGTTAGGGGACCGTCGTGTCGGCGGAGGAGTAGAAGGCTGCCACGCCGGCGACGATGAAACCTGTGGCGCTGGCCGTTACACAGCTTCCGCTGAAGGGATCCGGGTAGGCCTCGGCGAGGCCAACCATGACGCCTTTCTGACCGGGCCCGGGGCCCTCCACGCCAGAGTGGATCACCAGTGTACCGCCCACGTCTACCCAAGCGAGCTTCTTCAGGAATGCGGTCGCCGAGGCGCCCGTGATCGGGTCTGTGATCGCGATTGACGCCCCGCCCGCTCCGTTGGAGAGCCCGCACCACCCTGTCAGGTTCCCGCTGGCACTGATGCTGCACACGGGAGCGAACGCGCTCGGCACTGTGCCGACCGGCTTGAGCGCTGTGGCCGAAGCGCCCATACAGAACGAAGAAGAAAACGTCCACGAGCACTGGCGGGCCGCGGGCAAGACTGTGACGTCAAAAGCGAAGGTCATGTAGGCGGGCGGGTAGGACAGGCCGCCGCCGGCGCCGGTGCATGCCAATGTTGCCCCTCCGGCGAACACGAAGGCGCCCACCGATGTGGCCGAGGCCGGCGGGGTGCCGACGGTGAACGCCGCCATCGCCGTGGCCAGCACGGCGACGGGACGAAGAATGCCTCTGGATGACTTCATGTCGTTGCTCTCCCCTGTTCGTCGCTGTCCGCCGTCGCGCGGGGAATGGCCCCCGGCACGGGCCCCACGCGGGCGGAAAGGGAAAGGCGACGGAATCATGTGGTGCCCCCCGTACGACCGTGGACCACGCTACGACGAAGGACTGCGATTCGTGAGAGGCGTTCGGGTGAAATGTCCGTCACCCGAACACGAGCTTGTAGCCCTGTGTGCGGATCAGAACGCCATGCTCAAGACTCACCCCACCGACGCCACAACGTCTGGAACGGTTATCCCCGAGGATATCTAACCCGGTCACCAATCGGTGGCGGTCTAAGCCACGCTGTTGCCCAAACGTTCTCGCCGGCCTCGATCACACGGCGGGTCGGACACTCCGTTTCGACGCTTGCTTGGCCCTGCCCGTCGCAGCTCGGATGACCGGGTAGCGAGCGTCCCACCCAGAAAGTGGGGGCTCGCGGAATCTTGTGACTGCTGACGACTCCGAAGAAAGACGGGAGCTCGCGCCGTGGTGGGATGCAGCGGTGCACAGTGGTGCCGGTGCGACGCTCTCGCCGTCGTCGACGACGGCGACTCTAGTAAAGGCGCACGGCTTGCAGACGCCGTCCAAGCCACTCGGCGACGCCGTCAGACCGAAGGTGCTGCATGCACGGGTCCTGTCTGCACGACGATGGCGGCGCCACAAAATTGCCACTACGTCCGCCGTCACCGCCGCGATCTATCCTTCCGACCTACTCCGGAGGCGGCGCACCACGCTCGAAAGGTCGATGACGACGAAGAGCACGGCAAGCCCCCAGCACGACTCCGATCAAAGGAGGCCTCGTTGCGCCGCCACCGCGGCTCCCTGCGAGCGGGTGTGGCAACTGAGCTTCTCGAGTGCGCGACGCAAGTAGGTCTTCACCGTGTTTTCGCTGAGGTTCAGCGACGCTGCGATCTGGGCGTTCGTTTCCCCTCGTGCGACGAGGCGTAGCACTTCGGTTTCACGAATCGACAGCGAGGTGTCGCCATACCCGCTGTTGCGTCTGTGCGCCCACTGCATGACCCTGCTCGTTATGCGTGGGTCGAGCACCGAACCCCCCTCTGCCACCACCCTGATGGCTTTCTTGAGGTCGTGCCCTTCTACGTCCTTGCACAGGTACGCACGCGCTCCGGCCTCGATCGACCTCAGCACGACCTCGTCATGCACGAAACCGGTCAGGACCACTACACCTGTCTTTGGTGCTCGGAACGCCACCTGCTCGCAGACCTCGACGCCGCTCATTCTCGGTAGGGAGTAGTCGACGACAGCCACGTCCGGCTGTAGTTCGAGTATCAGGTTCAAGCCTTCTTCGCCGGTCGCCGCCGTGCCGACAACGTCGAAATCCGAGACGCGGGCGAGCATGCCGGCGACGCCCGATCGGACGATCTCGTGATCATCGACGACGACGACGCGCACCGGCGACACCAACTGCTCCTTTCCTGCTCGACACCGACGCTTCGACCAGCACGCCTCGGGGCTCGGCGTTGGTGACGCGGAGCTCGCCGCCCGCCTCCTCCACCCGGCGCTGCATGGCTCGGATCCCGAAGTGGCCAGAGCGGCCGAACGGGTCGCGGTGTCGGAGACCCACGCCGTCGTCGCGCACGCTCACCCGGACACCGTCGCTGCCGTAGACGAGCTGCACGGTCAGCATCGACGCCCTGGCGTGGCGCTCGGCGTTGACGAGCGCCTCGTGCGCCGTGCGGAACAGCGCGTCCTCCTTGACCGAGGCCATCGCCGTCGGCGTCCCTCGCTGCTGGAACCGCACCGGCAGCCCCGTGGTGATCTCGAACCGACTGCACAGCTCCCGGATCGACGACGCCAGCCCGGTCCCTCGCGCCTCCAGGAACAGCAAGGCGTACACCGACTGGCGGACCTCCCGGTTGCCCCGCCCCGCCATCTGGAGCAGCTCCTCCAGCCGCAACCGCCACACCTTGTCGGGCGCGTCGGCGACGTACTGCGCCAACCGCATCCCCATGGCGACGATGAGCTGCCCCACCGAGTCGTGCAGGTCCTGGGCGATGCGGTCCCGCTCGGCGGCCACCGCCAGCCGGCGCTCGCTGTCGGCGAGTTGCTCACGCAGCCCCGCCTTGTGCACCAGTTCGGCGCACGCTGCGCCCATGGCCAGCAGGAGCGCCTCGGTCGCCCCCTCGATCGCAACCCCGCCCGCCGCCACCCGCATGGCGCCGTGCACCTTCGTGCGGTGGGCCACGGGGACGAGCACACCCCCCGGCACAGGGCGGCACCGCAGCGACCCGCCCTTGGCCAGCACGGCCCGCCACGACCGCACCGCCTCCAGTTCCACGGCGTCGGGGATGCGCCCACCGACCGCCACGCGCAGCTTGGCGTTGGCGATGGAGATCGACCGCAGCTTGACCCCGAGGTCGACTGCCAGCGTGCGGTTCAGCTCCCGGACGGCATCGGCGAGCCCGCCCGAGCAGGCGACCACGTGCGACAGCCGGGCCAGCACCTCGGCCTCGTGCAACCGCAGGCGGGCCTGCTCGTCGGCCTCCACCCGGGCCAAGGCGTCGGCGGCCAGCGACGCCGCAGTGCGGGCCACCTCGAGCTCGGCCGAGCTCGGCGCCGGCGTCGCCGCCCCCCTGCGGACGACGACGGCGCCGAAGGTCCCGGCCTCGCTCGTCACCGGCAGGCCGATGAAAAACCGCTCGGTGACCCCGGAAGCGTCGGCAGGGCCACCGAGCAGCGACGCAGCCACCTCGTCGGCGGCGAACAGCGACGGCATCGCCGACTCGAGCAAGACCCGGCACGTCGCCGCGGGCCACAGCGCCGCGCAGGCGCCTTCGAGAGCAGCCACGACATCGTCGGCCGTGCGGGCCTGCCCCAGGGCGGCGGCCGCGGCGGCCAGCACCGAAACCCGAGCCGCCCGCCGCTCGGCCTCGCGCCGTTGGAGGGCGACGCCGACGAGGGCGGCGATGGTCTCCAGCAGCTCGCGCTCGTGGGCCGCCACCACCCGGCCCGGCGCATCCCACACCACCACCAGGGCGCCCAACGGCGTACCGTCGGCCACCACCGGCGCCGCCAGGAGCGACCCGGCGTCCGCCTCCGGCCCCGCCAGGCAGCGCAACGACGACCTCGTCAGGTCGGCCACGCCGATCGTCCGGTCGCGCCCGAGCAGCCGTAACGCCACCGGCGCATCGAGGGGGAGGGCCGGCAGGTCGCCATCCACCGGGGACAAGGCGCCGTCGCGGACGACGAAGGCGTTGCAGCGGGCTGCCGGTATCCCCTCGATCGTTGCCTTCGCCACCGCCGTGAAGAGTTCCTCGACGGTGAGCGACGAAGCGACGATGCCGGCAACCCGCTGGACCACGCCCGCCGAGCCGGGCGACCCACCGGGGCGGGCCGATCGCGTGAGCAGCCCGACTGCCCGGTGCTGCTGTTCGAGCGTTGCGACGCCTGCCACCAACCTGCCCCTCGCTGTCGACCCCTTGCGCCGGTTACTCGTACGAAGGCGGCAGACGTCGCGAAAAAGTTTCGGAAAATCCCCCGAGCAGGCAACGCCATCGTGTTTTCGGGCAGATGCACAAGGACTGTGGTCTTTGAGTATCGAAAACCTGTGCACGCGGGAGGGGGCGCCATGGCTGCCGAAGCGGCACAACGGCACAGCGAACGAGAGCGGGCCACACTCCAGGCCTGGCGCGACGGCGACGAGGAGGCCTTCGCCGACCTCTACCGCCGCTACGCACCGGCCCTCCGGGCCTATTGCCGCCACCGACTGGGCTCGGTCGCCGACGCCGAGGACGCCGCCCACGAGACCTTCGTCCGGGCCCAGGCCTCGCTGGCCCGCTTCGACCCGGACGCCCCCCTGTGGCCCTGGCTCGTCACCATCGCGTCGCACCACTGCACCGACGTGCTGCGCAAGCGGGGGCGGGACGCCCGCATGGCGGCGCTCCCGGCCGCGGCCGTCGCCGCCGCCGGCGCAGTCGTCGACCTCGACGTCGAGGAGCAGGTGGCGGGCCGCCTGCGGGCGTCGATCGCCCGCGACGCCCTACGCGAGGTCCGCGTCGGCTACCGGGCGCCCCTGTTCCTCCGCGAGTTCGCGGGCTGGTCCTACGCCGAGATCGCCGACTCCCAGGGCACCACCGTCGGGTCCGTCCGCAGCGTCCTCATGCGCGGCCGCCGCGAGCTGGCCGATCGTGTGCGCGTGGTGGCCGAGGCCCAGCGGGCCTGGCCGCTGCCCGTCGGCGTGGGCAAGTCGCTGGAGTGGGCCCGTGGCGAGATCCACGTCGTGCGCGACTGGGTGGTCCGCCGCGCGCCGGCCCTGGCCCCCGCCCTCGACGCCGCCTTCGTCGGCGTGCTCGCCCTCACGGCGGGGTCGCTGGTGCTGTCGGGCGGGCTCGGCGACGCCGCCGCCACCACGACGGCGGGGGAGGCCGCCGACGCCGGCCAGGCGCTGAGCACCCTCGACCCGCTCGCCGGAACGAGCGCGGCGTCACCGGGGGAGGCGACCGGCGCGGCGCCCTTCGACCCGCTCGCCACCATCGGGAGCGACCTGGCCTCGGGGCTCACGGTCACGACGAGCCCCCCCTGGAACCCGCCCGGCGGAACGACCTATCTGATCGTGGACGAGGGGATACCGACGAACGACGCGGGCGTCACCGGCTTCGTCTACGTCGCCTCATACGACCACACCACGTTCATGGCGTGGGAGTACCGGTCCCAGGTGAACGGGCCGGTGGTCGGAAGCCGCCCCGACGACCTCATCGTCCACCACCCGTGCGGGCTTCTGGGCTTCACAACACTGTGCACAGCGGCCCGTACGGTTCTGCAGGAACTTCCCCACTAGGGCACATCAGGCGGTACTGCTCGGCCACCACGCCGTCCACGCACACGACGGCCGCCGGGTCCTCTGTCCGCACCACGCAGACGTGGTCGTGCAGATCGTGGGACATGCACGTGGGGTCGGTGAGCGAGGAGCAGGTGTGCCCCCGGGCCGGCCCCGCGCCGAAGCCGGCGGCTGTTGCCACCACGCACAGCACCACGCCGACGACCGCCCCCCGCAGTCGCGTCCGCACGTTCGATTCCCCCCGGTTGGCGATGCTAGGGCCTGTCTCGCCTACGCTCGCCAAGTGCTACGAATCGGCTGTAGACGCAAAGTCGACGCTGCGTCTCGAATGTCGCCATGGCAATGAACGAACACGCGGGCGCACCCACCTATGTCTTCGGGCAGCGGGTCAGGGCACGTCGTATCGAGCTGGGGCTGTCACAAGAGGCGTTGGCCCGCAAGGCGGGCCTGCATCGCACCTACGTGGGCTCGCTGGAACGAGGCGAGCGCAACGTCGCCCTCATAAACATCGTGCGGCTGGGCAAGGCGCTAGGCGTCGATCCCGGCGCGCTCATCACCGGGATCCAACCGGACGAGTAGCTACGGCTGCTCGCCCGGTTCGGCCACCTCGTCGTGCCAACGGGGATGGCGGGCCCGGCCCCACTCCACGTCCACCGCTCCGGTCACCATGGCGCGCAGCGCCACGCGGTCCGACAGCGCCTTGGCGATGTGGCCTATTGCGAAGGCGAACACGACCACGGCCGTCCAGTCGTGGACGAAGGTGGCGCCCGTCCGCCACTCCAGCGGGAACGGCGAGAACCAGCGCATGATCGCGCCCGTCCCCAGCATGACGGGGACGGCGCCCACGGTGACCGCGGCGTTGAGCTTCTGGCCGGGGTGGAACTTGCCGAGGCGGACGTAGGGGTCGCGCCCCAACGACCGGAACCAGCGCACGTCGTCCGCCGTCCACCGGTTGAGGCGGCGGGCGTCGTCGCGCAGCCGCGCCGACCGCGCCCACCCGAAGGCGACGGCATACGGCACGGGCAGCAACACGCCCGCGTAGACGTGGACGTCGCGCATCAGCGTGCGCCTGCCGACCAGGCGGGACACGGGGTCGAGGTAGAGGGCGGCGGCCGTGGCGATGAGCACGAGGACGAGCACGGCGTTGACCCAGTGCAGCCACCGCTCGGTGGCGTCGAAGCGGACGACCCGGGCGGGCGGCTTGGTCGGCTCAGACGGGCGCATCGTCGCGCCCGTTCGACCGCCCGATCCAGGCGTCGACGTCGTAGCCCCGCACCTCCCAGTAGCCCGGTGTCACCTGGTCGGTGACCTCGATCTCCGACAGCCACTTGCACGACTTGTAGCCGTACATGGGGGCCACGTAGAGCCGGACCGGGCCGCCGTGGGCCCGGGTCACCGGCCCGCCCAGCATCTCGTAGGCCACCACCACGTCGTCACGCCGGGCCTGGTCGAGCGTCAGGCTTTCGGTGTAGGCGCCGTCGACCGACCGGAAGCGGATGGCCCGCCCTGCCGCCTGCACGCCCGCGGCCTTCAACACCGACGACAGCAGCACGCCCGTCCACGGCACGTCGGGGACCCGCCAGCCGGTGACGCACTGGAAGTCGCGGACCAGGTGGGTGGGCGGCATGGCCCGCAGGTCGCCGACCGTCAGCTCCAAGGGCCGGTCGACCAGGCCGGTGACCTTCAGCCGGTAGTCGGCCTCGGAACGCGACGGCAGCGAGCCCGTCACCGTGTAGATGCGGAACCCGCCCGCCGCCGGGAGGGC
>JAHWLA010000075.1 GCA_019347595.1 Actinomycetota bacterium | reverse complement strand
GGGAGTTTCCTTTCGAGTCGGTTGTTCGGCACGCGGGTGCTACGGCTCGGAGCTGCGTGACGAACGGCCGGTCTCGGGAACTGCATCTCCCCCCTCGCCCGGACTGCCGTCGACTGCGACGGGCGCTGGTTACACGAAGTAATGCGCCGTCAATCGATGGTCCATGGAAGCGTGTAGGAAGGTTCTACGCTGGGCGGCGGCGGCTGTCAAGGGGTGTTCGTGCGCCACGCCGCCCGGTACTGTCCCATTCATCACTGGCGACACGAACCGTGGGGGCGGCGTGGGAGACCTGACGATCGACGAGTTGGCGCGCCGCTCGGGCACGACCAGCCGCAACATCCGCGCCTACCAGGAGCGGGGGCTGCTCCCTGCCCCGCGGCTGGTGGGTCGGGTGGGCTACTACGGCGAAGGCCACTTGGCCCGGCTCCGTCACATCGGCGCCCTGCTCGAACGGGGGTTCACGCTGGCGTCCATCCGGGAGCTGTTCGAGGCGTGGGAGCGCGGCTACGGGCTGGCCGACGTGCTGGGCTTCGAGGAGGCACTGGCCGCGCCGTGGGACTTCGAGCCCAGCTCGCAGCTCTCCACCGACGACTTGGCCGCCATGTTCGGCGACGACACCCGTGCCCTGGCCACGGCCGTGCGCGTCGGCGTGATCGTCCCCGAGGGCGACGGCTTCCGGGTGCCGAGCCCGCGGCTGCTCGACGCCGCTCGCGAGCTGGTGGCCGGCGGGTACCCGTTGCCCGCGCTGCTTCACGAGGCCGACGCCCTCAACCGCGACCTCGACCGGGTGGCCGAGCGGTGGGTCGACCTGTTCCGCGAGCACGTGTGGGACGAGTACGTCCGCCGTGGCATGCCCGCCGACGAGCTCCAAGGGCTCACCGCCTTCCTCCAGCGCATGCGCCCTGTCCTGTCGAGCGTGATCGCTCCGCTGCTGGCGCAGGCCATGGAGCGACGGGTGACCGAGCTGACCGCCGAGGCGTTGGGGTCGACCCCGCCCGGCGAGCGGCCTCGGCGGCCGCGCGCCTCGTAGAGCGCCGCCGCTAACGTCGCCGGCCATGGCGACGCTCGTCCTGTTGCGCCACGGCGAGAGCACGTGGAACAAGGAGAACCTGTTCACCGGGTGGTACGACTGCGACCTGACGGACGAGGGTGAGAAGCAGGCCCGCAACGGTGGGCGGCTGCTGGCCGAAGCGGCCCTGCTGCCCGACGTGTGCCACACCTCGCTCCTCAAGCGGGCCATCCGCACCGCGTCATTGGCGCTCGAGGAACTCGACCGCCTCTGGGTTCCGGTGAAGCGCCACTGGCGGCTCAACGAGCGCCACTACGGCGCCCTCCAGGGGCTGAACAAGGCGGAGACGCTGGCGCGCTACGGCGAAGAGCAGTTCACCATGTGGCGGCGCGGCTACGACACCCCGCCCCCGCCGCTGGAGCCCGACGACGAGCGCCACGCCCGCTTCGACGCGCGGTATGCGGGCCTCCCGCCCGACGTGCTGCCCGCCACTGAGTGCCTGAAGGACGTGGTCGAGCGCATGCTGCCGTACTGGTACGACGCGGTGGTGCCCGACCTGGTGGCCGGGAAGGTGGTGCTGATCGCCGCCCATGGCAACAGCCTCCGGGCGCTGGTGAAGCACCTCGACGGGATCAGCGACGATGACATCGTCGGCTTGAACATCCCCACGGGCCAGCCGCTCGTCTACGAGCTGGACGAGCGCATGCAGCGGGTCGACAGCCGCTACCTCGACCCCGACGCCGCGGCCGCCGCCGCCGAAGCTGTCAGGAACCAGGGCCGCTAGCCTGTTCTGGTCCGTAAATCCGGCGCCACGGCGCCGGATTTACGGACCAGAACGACGGTGGGGGAGCAGAATGCCGGGTTGTGCGAGCGCTGTTCGTGTGCCAGCCCGCCTACGGGCACTTCCACCCGCTGGTCCCGCTGGCCGCCGCCTGTGAGGACGCAGGGCACGACGTGGCCTTCGCCGTCTCCCCCTCCTTCGCCCCGGTGGTCGAGGCGGCGGGCTTCGAGGCCGTTCCCGCCGGGCTCGACTGGCTGGAGTCGGCGGCCGAGAAGTCGTTCCCCGAGGTGGCCGGCATGTCGAACGCCGAGTACGGCGGCTTCCTCTTCGGCGCCGTCTTCCTCGGCCACGCGGCGGCCGCCATGGCGGGCGACTTGCCCGGGGTGTGCGAGCAGTGGGGCGCCGACATCCTGGTGCACGAGGAGTTCGAGTTCGGCACGCCACTGGCGGGCGAGCGGGCCGGCCTCGCCTGGGCCGGCGTGTCGCTCTCGCCGGTCTGGCACCCGGCGGCGACGGCGGCCTGGCTGGCCCCCTCGCTCGACGCCGTCCGCACCGACCTCGGCCTGCGGGTCGACCCCGGCCTCGAGCGCCACTACGGCGCCCTGCACCTGGCCGCGCTGCCGCCGTCGTTCCAGGCCGCGCCGACGCCCGGCGACTGGCGGCCGAACCTGCACCC
Source organism: Actinomycetota bacterium (assembly GCA_019347595.1). Classification (GTDB taxonomy): domain Bacteria; phylum Actinomycetota; class Acidimicrobiia; order Acidimicrobiales; family JAHWLA01; genus JAHWLA01. Next base: position 8,380 of record JAHWLA010000075.1, on the reverse strand, counting down.
GCTGCGCCCCGTCCCCTACGACGGGCCCGATCCGGCGCCCGGGTGGCTCGACGAGCACACCGACGACGACCGGCCGCTGGTGCTCGTGACCCTCGGCACGGTCTTCAACCGGCGGGGGAGCCACGTCCTGCGCACGGTCGTCGACGCGCTGGCCCGCGAGCCGGTGCGCGTGGTGGTGGCGCTGGGCGGCTCGCTGTCGCCCGACGCGCTGGCGCCGCTGCCGGGCAACACCCGCGCCGTCTCCTGGCTGCCGCTCGCCGCCGCCGCCCGGGCCGCCGATGTGGTCGTCGGCCACGGGGGCTGGGGCACCACCATGGCGACCCTCACCGCCGGACGGCCCAGCCTGGTGCTCCCTCAGGGCGGCGACCAGTACCTCAACGCCTTCCGGGTGGCGGCATGCGGCGCCGGGCTCCGCCTCGTCGCCGGGGACGTCACCGCCGAGCGGCTGCGCGACGCGGTGCGCGACCTGCTCGACGACCCCGTGTACTTCGCCAACGCCCGTCGCCTGCGCCGGGAGCTCGAAGCCATGCCGGGACCGGCGGAGGCGGTGCCCCTGCTCGTGGCCGCCGCGGGCCGACACGCGCCCACGGCCTAGGAGCCCAGGCCCGAGGCCGGACGCGAAAACGGCCCCGGTCCGAGGGGAGGACCGGGGCCGTCTTCGTGGATCAGAGGGCGTCGTTGCCCCTTTCTCCGGTCCGGATGCGAGCCAGCGAACCGACGTCGACGATCCAGATCTTCCCGTCGCCGATCTTGCCGGTGCCCGCGGCCCGCATGATGGTGTCGGCCACCTTGTCGGCGTCGAGGGCGTCGACGACGATCTCCAGCTTCATCTTCGGGACGAAGTTGATCTGGTATTCGGCGCCTCGGTAGGTCTCGGTGTGGCCGCCTTGGCGGCCGAACCCCTTGACCTCGGTGACGGTCATCCCCTGCACGCCGACGCCCTGGAGCGCTTCGCGCACGGCGTCGAGGACATGAGGCTTCACCACGGCAGTGACGAGTGACAGCACGTCGCCTCCTTAACCCATCGAGCCCGAGAGGGCGGCGGAACGGACGGACCCGGTGCCGACCTCGCCGGCGCCGGCCAGCACGTCGTCGGCGTAGCCGGGCGTGCCGTGCTCGTGGATGTCGAGCCCCTCGAGCTCCTCTTCCCGGCTCACCCGGAGGCCGATGGTGACCTTGATGGCGAGGAACAGGAGGCCGGCGGTGACGGCCACGAAGGCGCCGACCGACGCCACGCCGATGGCCTGGGTGACCAACTGCGCGGTTCCCCCGCCGTAGAAGAGCCCGCCGTCGGTGGCGAACAGGCCGACGCACAGGGTGCCGAAGGCGCCGCAGACGCCGTGCACCGACACGGCGCCGACCGGGTCGTCGACCCTGATGCGATCGAAGAACAGCACGGCGAGGACCACGATCACGCCGGACAAGGCGCCGATGGCGAGAGCGCCGACGGTGCTGACCGCGGCCGTGCCCGCCGTGATGCCGACGAGGCCCGCCAGCAGGCCGTTGGCGGTCATGCCGACATCGGGCTTCCCGCTTTTGGCCCAGACGGTGAGCATCGCCGTGATTGCACCCGCCACCGCCGCCAAGGTGGTGGTGACGGCGATGCCGCCGATGGCGCCGTCGGCCGCCAGCTCGGAGCCGGGGTTGAAGCCGTACCACCCCACCAGGAGGATGAACGTGCCCAGCACGGCGTAGGGGATGTTGTGACCGGGGATGGCGCGGGGCTTGCCGTCGGGGCCGTACTTGCCGATGCGAGGCCCGAGGACGATCGCCCCCATGAGGGCGGCGACACCGCCGGTCATGTGCACGAGGGTCGAGCCCGCGAAGTCGACGAACGGCGTGGAGAGCTGCGACAGCCAGCCGCCGCCCCACTGCCAGTGCACGACCACCGGGTAGATGAGCCCGGAGATGACCACGCTGTAGACGAAGTAGCTCTTGAACTTCGTCCGCTCGGCCATGGCGCCCGACACGATCGTCGCCGCGGTGGCGGCGAAGGCCACCTGGAAGACGAACGTGATCGGCACGGTGAGGGTGCCGTACTGGAAGGCCCCGTCACCGAGGAACCAGCCGCCCATGCCGAAGAAGTCGTTCCCGTCGGCGCCGAAGGCGATGGCGTAGCCGACGGCGAAGAAGGCGATGGCGCCTCCGGCGAAGTCCATCAGGTTCTTCATCATGATGTTGGCGACGCTCTTCGCCCTCGTGAGCCCGGCTTCGACGAGCGCGAAGCCGGCCTGCATGAAGATGACGAGGACCGCCGACAACAGGACGAAGACGTTGTCGAGGTTCGCTTGCACGTCGGCGACGGTCGGCTCTGCCTCCTGGGCGAGCGCCGGGCTCGCAGAGACGAGCACGGCTCCTGCCGCCAGCGCGCTTGCAAACGCAAGGCGTCTTTTCACGGTGTTCCTACCTCCTCGGTTGCCTGCGTCCGACGGTATTGATGCGATGTGTCGTGATCGTTGTGGCGGCATTACGCCTGACGTACGGACAACTGTCGGCTTTCTGACTCCAGCAGGTAGCCCCGCGAGCGCACGGTGCGGATGCCGAGGCCGACGGGCGCGAGGCGGCGTCGGAGGCGCAGCACGTGCACGTCGAGGGCGTTGCGGCCGGGTGCTCCCTCGGGCCAGCCGGCGCGCGACAGCGCCTCGCGGCTGACCACGGCGCCGAACCGTTCGAGCAGGGCTTCGGTCAGGCGGGCCTCGACCGGCGGCAGCGGCGTCCACCGGGCGCCGACGCGCAGCACCCCGTCGTCGTCGAGGTCGGGGAGCGGGTCGACGTGGAGGGCGGCGCGTCGGGCCACGCACGAAGCGCGCAGGCGGACGTCCTCGTCGTTCGCCGGCAGGCGCACCCAGTCCTCGAGGCAGTCGACGGGATCGGGGGCTCGCGCCGTCGAGTCCACGAGAAGCAAGCGGGGCACTTCCGCCTGCGCCAATCGATCCCGCCGCTCCGACTCCTGCGGCCACCGCACGAAGACCACGTCCACGTCGGCGACCCTACGGAGGCAATGTTGCGCCGACGTTTCCTGCCCGTGAACTTGACGACCTCGGTAGCGTGTCGCCTATGGCACGCAAAGACGAGAAGCTCGAACAGCTCGGCCGCATGTGGCTGTTCTCCGCCTGCAGCAAGCGCGATCTGCAAATGATCGGGCGGGCATCGGACGAGGTGGCGGTGGGGGCAGGCAAGGCCCTCACCGACGAGGGGCGGCCGGGGCACGAGTTCTACCTGATCCTCGAAGGCGAGGCGACGGTCCGGCGCAAGGGGCGCAAGGTGGCGACACTGGGGGACGGCCAGTACTTCGGCGAGCTGTCGCTGCTCGACCGCGGCCCCCGCACCGCCACCGTGACGGCCGACACCGACATGCGGCTGTTGGTGCTGGGGCAGCGGGAGTTCAACGGGCTCCTCGACGAGGTGCCGGGGCTGGCCCACAAGCTGCTGCGCACGATGGCCGAGCGCCTGCGCGACTCCGACGCCAAGGCCATCCACTGATCGCAGTCGTTTTCCAATACGGGGCTACCCCACGGTAGGTTTCCGGCCATGTCGACTCGTCCCAGCCGACGCCTGAAGCCGTCCCAGCTTGCGCTCGTCATCGGCGTCGGGTTCGCCCTCGTCGTCGCCGGGTCGGGGATCGTCGCCACCATCGCCCAGGAGCACGACGACTCGCCGGTGCAGCGCGAGGTGTTCCTCAACATCCCCGGGCCGCTGCGGGCGCTGTTCTACACGGTGCTGTCCGTCCTGGTGCTGGCGGTGGCGTGGCTGTTCTCCAAGCGCATGGAGAACTGGGAGCGGGGGCGGCCCGACCGCCGGGCCACCAACCGCAAGAACATCGGCCGTCGCCTGGCCGACTTCCGCGCCGGCGTCTACATGAAGACGCTGATGCGCGACCCGGCCGCTGGCCTCATGCACTCGTGCATCTACTTCGGCTTCCTGGTGCTGTTCGCCGTCACCACGGTCCTGGAGATCAACCACCAGCTCCCGGCCAACATGAAGTTCCTCCACGGCGACGTGTACCGCGGCTACTCCCTCATCGGCGACGTGGCGGGCGTGGTCTTCCTGATCGGCATCGGGTGGGCGGCCGTCCGCCGGTACATCCAAAAGCCCTACCGGTTGAAGATCAAGACGCGGCCCGAAGACGCCGTGATCCTGGGCACGTTCGCCGTCATCGGCGTCACCGGGTTCCTGGCCGAGGCGGCCCGCATCGCCATGGTCGACCGCCCCGACTTCGAGAAGTGGTCGGTGGTCGGCTACCCGATGTCGGCGTGGTTCGACGGCATGGCCAGCCTGGGCACAGTCCACCAGGCCTTCTGGGTGGCCCACTTCGCCGCCTTCGTGGCCTTCCTGATCATCCTGCCGGTGACCAAGCTGCGCCACATGTTCACGTCGCCGCTGAACATGTACCTGCGCGACCGCGAGCGCCCCAAGGGCGCCATGAAGCCGATGCCCAACCTGATGGAGACGGAGCTGGAGAGCTTCGGCGCCTCGGTGGTGGAGGACTTCACGTGGAAGCAGCTCCTCGACACCGATGCCTGCACGGTGTGCGGGCGGTGCACGTCGGTGTGCCCGGCCAACGCCACGGGCAAGCCCCTCGACCCCCGCGAGATCGTGCTGAAGGTCGGCCAGGTGATGTCGGAGAGCCACCCGGGCGGGCCGGTGTCGCCGATCGTGGGCCACGAGCCGGAGCTGACGGTCAGCGCTCCCGAGGTGTTCGAGCGCATCAGCGCCGAGGAGATCTGGGCGTGCACGTCGTGCAAGGCGTGCGACGAGATCTGCCCGGTGCACATCGAGATCCTCGACAAGATTCTCGACATGCGGCGCTATCTGTCGCTCATGGAGTCGAACTTCCCGACCGAGCTGGGCAACGCCTACCGCTCGATGGAGAACTCGGGCAACCCGTGGGGGATGAGCCAGGGCGAGCGGGCCGACTGGGTCACGGCCCTGCCCGAGGAGGTGCCCGTGGTCGACGGGACGTCCGCCTTGGACCACGAGTACCTCTACTGGGTCGGCTGCGCCGGGTCGTTCGACGACAAGAACAAGAAGGTCACCGTCGCCACCGCCAAGCTGATGCAGCGGGCGGGGATCGACTTCGCCATCCTCGGCCCCTCGGAGATGTGCACCGGCGACCCGGCCCGGCGGTCCGGCAACGAGTACATCTTCCAGATGCTCGCCATGCAGAACATCGAGACGATGAACGGCATGGGGGTGAAGAAGATCATCACCCAGTGCCCGCACTGCTTCAACACGCTGGGCAACGAGTACCCGCAGTTGGGCGGGCACTACGACGTGGTCCACCACTCGCAGTTCCTGGAGTGGCTCATCGAGTCGGGCAAGCTCGACATGAGCGAGGCGCGCTTGGACGAGCGGGTCACCTACCACGACCCGTGCTACCTCGGCCGCCACAACGATGTGTACCTGGCGCCCCGCAAGGTGCTGGGCACGTTGAAGGGCATCGAGATCGTGGAGATGGGCCGGACCGGGACCCGAGGCATGTGCTGCGGCGCAGGCGGCGCCCGCATGTGGATGGAGGAGTCGACCGGGACCAAGGTCAACACCGAGCGGTCCCGTGAGGCGATCGCCACGGGCGCGTCGCGTGTCGCCACCGCCTGCCCGTTCTGCTACATCATGCTGGACGACGGCATGAAGGAGCACGGGCGCGACGACATCGTCGTGCAGGACATCTCCATGCACCTGCTCGACGCGCTGGAGGGCAACGGCAAGGCCCCGGTGGCCGCCGCTGCGCCGGTGGGCGGCCCCGACATGCACCAGCCGGGCGAGCACGGCGCCGACGAGTCCGGCGTGGAGGCGTAGCCCGCCTGGCTGCAGTCGACGGCCGACAAGTCGTTCCCCGAGGTGGCCGAGGCAGCGATAGCTCGCCGGTCACCCCGACGACCTGCGGCCCGCGTGCCCTCGCGCGTCCTCCGCTACTCGAACCTGCGTACAGACCGGCGCGGATTGCAGCGCGTTTCGTACGCAAGTTCGGGCGGTCTCGGGACTCCAGCCGGCGTCAGTGGGGGCGGCGGCGGGCGCCCGACGCGGCGGCCCTGCACGGGATACCCGCGTCGGGCCTGCGCCGCTCGGGGTGTCGGGCAGCTCGATGACGACATCGGCGGCCTCGATGCCCGGGGTTCACGATGTCGTCCACACCCGCGTCGAGCAACGCGTCGGCCTCGCCCGTTCCGGAGGCAGGAACGCCCGCTGAGCGGGCAGGTTTGCCTTCGGAAGCTCAGCGGCGGGCGAAGTTCTCGAAGTAGCGGCTCGGCGTGGGCCCGCGCTGGCCCTGGTACTTGGAGCCCACTTCTTTCGACCCGTACGGCACCTCGGCCGCCGTGGTCATCTGGAGGAAGCTGATCTGGCCGATCTTCATCCCCGGGTACAGCGTGATCGGCAGGTTGGCCACGTTGGAGAGCTCCAGCGTGAGGTGCCCGTCCCAACCGGCGTCGACGAAGCCGGCGGTGGAGTGGATGAGCAGGCCGAGGCGGCCCAGGCTCGACTTGCCTTCGAGGCGGGCCACCAGGTTGGGCGGCAGCGCCACCCGCTCCAGCGTCGAGCCGAGCACGAACTCGCCCGGGTGGAGGACGAAGTGGTCCTCCTCGCCGATCTCCACCAGCTCGGTGAGATCCTCCATCGGCTCCTTCACGTCGATCACCCGCATGGTGTGGTTGCGGAAGACCCGGAAGTAGCGGTCGACGTGGAGGTCGACCGAAGAGGGCTGAATGCACCCGTCGCCCAGCGGATCGATCACGATCCGGCCCGCGTCGAGCTCCTCGCGAATGCTGCGATCTGAGAGGATCATCGGGCGCTCACGCTACAGTCATCGGCGTTCGGCGGGTGTCGTCCAGAGGATGCGGGCGCTGGAGCCGGGAACATGCGCCGTCCGTCCGCCGCCGAGAACCGAGGACCCACGTGCCCAGCGACCCGTTCGCGTTGCAGCCGGGAGAAGGCCGCTCCATTGACCTCGGCGGGTTCATGATGACGGTCAAGGCGAGCGCCGAGTCCACGGACGGCGCGTTCACGCTCCTCGAAGCGACCGAGCCCGCCCACTTCGGCCCCCCGATGCACATCCATCGTGACGCGGCAGAGGCGTTCTACGTCCTCGAAGGTGAGTACGTGATCTTCATCGACGACGAGGAGATTCCTTGTCCCGCGGGATCGTTCGTGTACATCCCGGCAGGCGCGACCCACGGCTTTCGCGTCGGTGATCGCCCGAGCAAGAAGTTGAACCTCTACGTCCCGCAAGCCATGGTCGGCTACTTCGACGAGCTGGCCGCGGCGATCACGTCCGGGAACGTCGGCGACGACGAGCTCGGTGCGATCGCCGAGCGCTACGGGATGGAGGTGCTCGGCCCGGTGCCCGAGGGCTATGCCTGAGGTCACGCCGGATACGAGCTGACCAGCACGTTTGCTAGGGTGCAGCGCACTCCGCGGGTGTAGTTCAGAGGCAGAACATCAGCTTCCCAAGCTGAGAACGCGGGTTCGATTCCCGTCACCCGCTCCAACGGTCGTCCCTAGCATCGACTGTTCGCAGCCGCCTCCGCGAACGGCCCCCGGGACAGCAGGCGCCGTCGCTGTACCCTCTCCGTCACAGGCGGTCTTCCTGGCGGAACGGAGAAACGGTGTCGGGCGGTAGCACGCTTTTCGCTGAGCCACGCGGCCATGTCGTGCAGTTCTACGAGGACGACGAGCAATTGGTGGAGACGGTCGGCCCCTACGTCGCCGACGCCCTGCGGGCCGGCGAGGCTGCCCTCGTCGTTGCCACCCCCGACCACCGCTGCGCCTTCGAGGGCCGGCTCACGACATCCGGCATCGACGTCGCCGACGCCCGCACGCGAGGCGTTTTGGTCACGCTCGACGCCGCCGACACGTTGGCCCGCCTCACCGTCGACGGGCACCCCGACCCGGCTGCCTTCGACGCCGTCATCGGCGGCCTGATTCGCGAGCTGCGCAGCGGCGGCCGCCCACTGCGCGCGTACGGCGAGATGGTCGCCCTCCTGTGGGACGAGGGACGAGTGCCCGCGGCGATCGCCCTGGAGACGCTGTGGAACGACCTCGGCCGCGACACCGCGTTCTCGCTGTTCTGCGCGTACAAGACGCAGCCGACCGGCGAGCACGCACACGATCTCGACCACGTCTGCGACCTCCACTCCGCGGTCGTCGGCGGCGACGCCACCTCGCAGTTCGGGAACGAGCCGCAGGCCGCCCGCGCCGCCCGGCGCTTCGTGACCGACACGCTGCGGCTGTGGCGTTACGGCGACGACCTCGTCGGCGACGCCGCCATGGTGGTCACCGAGTTGGTCACCAACTCGCTCGTCCTCGCCCGCGCGGCCCCGACAGTTGGCGTGTCCGCCCGCCACGACACCGTGCGCATCGCCGTGCGAGACGCGGTGGCCCG
>JAHWLA010000074.1 GCA_019347595.1 Actinomycetota bacterium | reverse complement strand
ACTTCGCCCACGAGCTGCGGCAGTTCCCGGAACAGCGCCTTCGCCCCCTCGTCGCCTGCCACCGGCAGCAACGGCCACACCGACCGATGCAGCCGCACGGGATTGCCGCGCCTGCCCCCGTAGGTGGCGACCACGATGGGCCGGCCGTCGGCCGCGTCGGCCGCGTCGGCCGCGTCGGCCGCGTCGGCCACCGTCCGCCACGCCGACGCGGGCACGAAGGGCTGGTCGCCCAAGCCGACGACGACGGCATCGTGCCCCGCGGCCTCGGCAGCCCGCACCCCGGCGTGCAGCGACGTGGCGATGCCGTCGCGCCACCGCTCGTTCGGCACGACGACGACCCCCGGCGGCAGCACGTCGACCAAGTCGACGGCGCCGACGACGACGAACACGTCGTCGAGTCCGGCCGCGCACGCCGCCTCCACCGCCCGAGCGACGAGGGGCCGGCCGCGGACCGTCGCCCGCAGCTTGTGGCCCTCGCCCTCGAAGCGCGTGCCGCCCCCCGCCGCCAGCACTACGGCGGCGGTTCTCATGCCATGTCGGGCACGGCGTCGCCCGCCTGCTGCCACACCACCGGGTACAGGAGGTGCTCGCCGCTCAATCCCTTGAGCGCGGTGCAGTGGGGCGGGCCGAACCTGAACTCCCCGCTGGCCTCGGCCAGCTCCTTCAGCAACGACGACACCAGGATCTCGCCGCCGCCCGCGTGCGCGGCGATGCGCGCCGCCATGATCACGCTGCGGCCGAACAGGTCGTCCTCTTCGCGGATCGCCTCGCCCGTGTGCAACCCGATGCGCACGCGCAGCGAATTATCGGGATGCTTTACCGACCACTCCTCGAACGCCCGCTGGATCGCCATGGCGCACCGGATGCCCCGGCGGGCACCGCCGAAGGAGATCATGAAGCTGTCGCCCTGCGACTTCACCTCGTGGCCGCCCCACGCCGCGACCTGTGTGCGTACCAGTTCGTTGTGGGCGCGCAGCACGTCCTGGGCCCTGATGTCGCCCAGCCGCTCCGTCATCGACGTGAAGTTCTCGATGTCGCTGAACAGGATGGTCACCGTGCCGTCGGGTGGCGCGTCGGCGCTGAGATCGGGGCGCTCGCGCTGCACCGACGCAGCCACCCGGTCCAGCGACTCGTCGTCGCGCGGCCGGCCCAGCCGGCGGTCGTGATGGCCCAGCGCCCGTGCCTCGTTGCTGCGGCTCGGCTTGCTGCGGACGGTCACCCCGCCCCAGAAGGCCACGGCTCGCACCTTGATAACCGGCGTCCCCGGGAGGATCGGCACATCGCGGATGCGACGCCCCACGCCGCCCATGATCGGCACGCTGGTGACTTCCACGGCGACGCCCTCGGGGACGATGATGTCGATCCCGCCCATCATGGCGACGGCGGTGACGCGCACTTCCGGCTCCACCAGCTCGGCACCGCGGAAGTCGATGGTGCAGCCGCCCCAGAAGGCGAACGCGTTCACGCGACGCCGGGGTCGCCACCGGCCGCGCCGCTGCGCCCCCCACATGATCCCCACGACCCAGTTGGCGCCGCACGCGGGCTCGGACTCGGCCTCGGGCACCGCCACCCCGGAGCGGTCGAGGGACTCGCCGACGACGGCCTCGATGTCGGCCTGGCTGCGCGCCTGGAGCACGCCGACGACCTTGTCGGCGAACTCGTCGAGGGTCAGGCGGCCGTCGGCGCAGTGCGAGCGCAGTACGGCCACGGCGCGGTCACGGTCGTCGTCGCTCGGCAAGGCGGCCGACGGGGTCGGCTCGGGGGGCCGTTCGAGCATCGCTCCAGTGTCCCAAAAGTGGCGTTGGGTCGCGGCCGACGTGACGGACGTCACGCCGTCGGCGGGCCCCCGGCATGGATAGGACCGTCGCGATAGCGCCGGGAGGGCGCCTGCTTGCCCGTGCGCAGGGCGATGACCTCGGCACAGACCGACACCGCCTCCACCGACTCGGCCGCCATGGTCACCGCGCCGTTGCCTCCTCCAGGGCGCGACGAACGAGCACGCGGGCGAGGTGGGCGCGGTACTCGGGGGCGGCGTGGAGGTCGGCGGGCGGGTCGGCGCCCTCGGCGGCCAACGCGGCCGCCTCCCCGACCGAGGCGCCGGACGCCAGCGCGTCCTCGACGGCGACGGCGCGCAGCGGCCGCGATCCCATGTTCACCAGCCCGACTCCCGACGAGCCGTTGCGGACCAGCGCCACGCCCACGATCGCCCAGTCCTGGGCGCGCCGGGTGAACTTCTGGAACGACCACGGCACGCCGGTCAGCTTCGGGATGCGCACCTCGGTGAGCACCTCGTCGGGACGAAGCGCCGTCTCCAGGAACCCCTCGAAGAAGTCGTCGGCCGCAATCGCCCGCTCGCCGTCCGGCCCGCGGGCGACGACCGTGGCGCGCGTGGCGAGGAGGACGGCGGGCACATCGGAGGCCGGGTCGCCGTGGGCCAGGCTGCCGCCGATCGTCCCGCGGTGGCGGACCTGGGGGTCGCCGATGCTGTGAGCCGCGGCAGCCAACAGCGGGACGTGCTGCGCCAGCACGGGCGACGACTCCAGGTCCCGGTGGCGGGTGAGCCCGCCGACGGCGACGTGGTCGTGGCGCTCCTCGACGTAGGACAGGTCGCGGAGGCGGCCGATGTCGACGAGCACGGCGGGCGTGGCGAGCCGCAGCTTCATGAGCGGGAGAAGCGAGTGCCCGCCCGCCAGCAGCTTGGCGTCGTCGCCGTGCTCGCCGAGCAGGGCGACGGCCTCGTCCACGGACGACGCCCGCACGTACTCGAAGGGCGCCGGGATCACGCCGGCACCTCAGTAGCGCCCGGCATGCGCGACGCGGCGAGCACCGCCTTGACGATGTTGTGGTACCCGGTGCAGCGGCAGAGGTTGCCGTCCAGGCCCTCGCGCACCTCGGCCTCGGTGGGTGCGCCGTTCTCCCGCAGCAACGACACCGCGGCCATGACCATGCCCGGCGTGCAGTAGCCGCACTGCAGGCCGTGGTTCTCCCGGAACGCCTGCTGCACCGGATGCAGCTCGGCGGCTTCGGGTGCGCCGGGCGCCAATCCCTCGACGGTTGTGATCGTGGACCCGTCGGCCTGCACGGCGAGCACCGTGCACGACTTCACGGACTCGCCGTCGAGGAGCACGGTGCACGCCCCGCACGACGACGTGTCGCACCCGATGTTGGTGGCGGTCAGGCCCCGCACCTCACGCAGGTAGTGGACGAGGAGAAGCCGCGGCTCGACCTCGTCGTCGTGGCGTCCCCCGTTGACCGTCACGCTCACGTGCATGGACGGCCATCATGCCGGCGCACATCGCACTACCCGCTTAGTGTGACCGCCGATGGACGCGGCCGGCCTCCGCCCCCTCGGCATCGGCGAGATGCTCGACGTGGCGATCAAGCTCTATCGGCGACGGTTCGGGACCTTGGTGCGCGCCGTCGCCGTGGTCATCGGGCCGATCTACGGCTTGCTGGTGATCGTCCAGCTCTCGCTGATCCCCACCCAGGACGACATCGCGGCCATCGAGTCGACCGATCCCGTCACCGGCATGCCGGAGTTCGACTGGGGCATCCTCTGGGCCTTCGTCGCCGGAGCGCTGGTGTTCGGCCTCGCCTACTTCCTGGCCAGCCAACTGGCCACGGCGGCGAGCTTTCGCGTGGTCAGCGCCGGATACCTGGGCGAGGACGTGGAATGGCGGGACTCGCTGCGCTTCGCGGTGGGGCGCCTGCGCTCCCTGGTGTGGCTCTCGTTCCTCCTCGCCGTGTTCATCGGGGTCGGCTTCCTCCTGTGCATCGTGCCCGGCGTCTACCTGTTCGGCGCCTACGCCGTCGCCGTTCCCGTCCTGCTGCTCGAGGAACTGCGGGGCCGGGCCGCCATGAAGCGGTCGCGCGCCCTGGTCAGCGGGCGCTGGTGGCCGGTCGTCGCCGTGATCTTCCTCGGCATGCTGCTCGCCCAGATCGTCAGCTCCGTGCTGACCGGCATCTTCACCATCCCGCTGGGCTCGGCCGACAACGAGGTCGCCTCCATCCTGGGCAACGCCGTCGGGTCGACGTTGAGCGCCGTGGTCGTCACGCCGTTCACCGCCGCGGTGACGACCGTCGTGTACTTCGACCTGCGGGTGCGCAAGGAGGGGTTCGACCTCGAACTGCTCGCTCGCGAGGTCGGCGTCGCTCCGGCCGAGCGGGCGATGTTCTTCCCCCCGCCCGCTCCCCCGCCGCCGCCGAGCGGCGCACAGCCTCCGTTCTGGCCGCCGCCCCCCGGTTGGCGCCCACCGGATGCCTGACCGGACGATCGCGGGCTTCCTCGCCGGGCTCGTCGTCGTCCTCCTGGTGGCGGCGCCGACTGCACGCGCGCCCGCGGCCGCATCCGAGGACGTCACCGCCACCGAGCTCGCCGAGCTCGCTCGGCGCGCCGCCGACGACCCTGCCGCCCGACGCGAGCTGGCCGAGGTGCAACGAGTCGACGGCCGTCCCGTCGACCTTTCGACCGCGCTGTCCGGAGCCGACGACGCCGAGCAGCGAGCGCGCCTGCGCACGCTGGCCGAGGCAGTCGGCTCGTCAGGGCCGGCCGCCGCGGCGCACCAAGCCGATGCGCGTGCCGACGCCCGCCGCATCCTGGACGGCCGTCGCTACAACGCCGCCGAGCCGCCCCGCCCGCTCCGAGGGGTGCTGCGCAAGCTGGGCGACTGGCTGCGTGCCCTCACCCGCCCCGTCGCCGAGCGCCTGCCGTCGTTCGACGTGCCCGCTCCCTTCCAAGCCGTGCTCGCTCTCGCCGTGCTGGGCCTGGCCATCGCCGTGGCTACCCGCCTGGTGCGACGGCGGGCGGCCGAGGCGGTGGGCGAGGAACGGGGCCGGCGGCGCGCCGCCGAACGGTCGCTCGACCCCCAGGTACTCGACCGCCAGGCGGACGAGGCGGAGCGCAGAGGCGACCTCGATGCTGCCGTCCGTCTGCGCTTCCGAGCCGGGCTCGTGCGGCTCGACGCCGCGGGCGCCATCGAGCTCCGGCCCTCGTTGACGACGGGCGAGGTGCGCCGCCGGGTCCGCTCCGACGCGCTGTACGACCTGACCACCACGTTCGAGGCCGTCGCCTACGCGGGCGAGCCTGCGGGCGCCGACGACGTGGCCGCCGCCCGGCGCGACTGGCCCCGGGTGCTGGCCGAGGTGGGGCGCCGGTGAACCCGCTCGCCTGGTGGGAGAGCCTGTCCCCCACCGCCCGCCGGGTCGCCGCCGTGGTGGCCGTCGTCGTCGCCGCCAACCTCACCGTCGCCATGGTCCGCAGCGTCACCGGCGGCACGCCGGGCGGGCCGACGTCGTCGTCCTACGCCACGGGCGACGACGGCATGCGCGCCCTCGCCGACCTGCTCGCCGAACGCGGGCACGCGGTGGCGCGGCTGCGCGTCCCGCTCGACGAGGCGGACCTCGACCCGTCCGGCACGCTGGTGGTCGCCGACCCCGACGAGCTGTCGGCTTCGGAAGCCGACGCCGCCGACGCCTTCGTGCGCGCGGGCGGGCGGCTGGTAGCGGCGGGCCCGCGTACGAACCCCGCCCTCCGGCGGGCGCTGGGGCCCGACCTCGACTGGTCGTCGGCGGGCGTCGACGCGGCGCACCCTGTCGTGCCGGTAGCCGAGGTCGTCGGGGTCGAGGAGGTTCGCGGCGGCGGCAAGGGATCGTGGCGGCACACCGGCGCCGGGCTGCCGGTCCTGGCCGGCGACGGCCGCGTGCTCGCCGCCGTCGCCGCCGTCGAGCGCGGACGGGTGATCGCTATCGCCGACGCCTCGGTCCTGCACAACGCGTGGCTCGGCGACGCGGGCAATGCCGCCTTCGCGCTGGGCATCGTGGGCGAGCGCGGCCGGCCGGTCCTGTTTGCCGAGGAGGGGCACGGCTACGGGCGTTCCCCGGGTTTCGGTGCGCTGCCCTCGTCGTGGCGCTGGGCCGCCGCGATCGCCGCTCTGGCCGGGCTGGCGTGGATGTGGTCGAAGGGCAGGCGCTTCGGCCCGCCCGACGAGCCGACCCGCGAGCTGCCGCCTCCGCGACGCGCCTACGCCGATGCGCTGGGCGCCGCCTTGGCCAAGACGCGAGAGCCCGCCGCTGCCGCCCGCCCCCTGCAACGAGCGGCACGCCGTCGTGTGCTGGCGCGCGCCGGTTTGCCTCCCGACGCCGCCGACAGCGATGTTGTCGCCGCCGCCCGCCGCATGGGGCTCGACGGCGACGAGTCGGCGGCCTTGACCCGAACCGCCACGGCGGACGACGACGTGCTGGCCGCAGGTCGGGCGCTGGCCGCATTGGAGGAAACGAGATGGTGACGCGCAGCAGGCGCACGGCAGGCGGCGGCGAGCTCACGTCGGTGCGCGAGCAGGTGGCCGCGGAGGTGGCCAAGGTGGTAGTCGGCCAGCAGGAGGTGGTCGACCTCCTGCTGACGGCGGTGGTGGTGGGCGGCCACGTCCTCCTCGAAGGCGTCCCCGGCGTGGCCAAGACGCTGACCGCCAACGCCCTCGCCCGCTCCCTCGGCGTGGAGTTCCGTCGGGTGCAGTTCACGCCCGACATGCTCCCGTCCGACATCACCGGGACGATGACGCTGCGCGGGCGGGAGCTGACGTTCCGACCCGGGCCGGTGTTCACCAACGTGCTGTTGGCCGACGAAGTGAACCGCACCCCGCCCAAGACCCAGGCCGCCCTGCTGGAGGCCATGCAAGAGCGACAGGTGACCGTGGAGGGCGAGCCGCGGCCGCTCCCGCAGCCGTTCGTAGTCGTCGCCACCCAGAACCCGATCGAGTACGAGGGCACCTACCCGTTGCCCGAGGCGCAGCTCGACCGCTTCCTGCTCAAGGTCGACGTGGGCTACCCCTCGGAGGCCGACGAGGTGGCGGTCCTCCGCCTAGCCCATGCCGGCGTCGACCCGGTGACGCTCGACGACGTGCAGCCGGTCACGTCGGCCCGAGCCTTGTTGGCGGCGCGCGCCGAGGTCGACGCCACCCGGGTGAGCGACGAGGTGACCGCCTACGTGGCCGCCGTGGTGCGCCGGACGCGCGAGCTGCCGAGCGTGTCGCTCGGGGCCAGCCCCCGCGCGGCCGTGCACCTGCTGGCCGCGTCGAAGGCCGCCGCCCGCCTGGAGGGCCGCGACTTCGTGACGCCCGACGACGTGATCCGCATGGCGCCGCCGGTGCTGCGCCACCGCCTGCTGCTGCGACCCGAAGCCGAGCTCGAGCGCTACGGACCCGACGACGCCGTGGCGACGGCCGTCGCGGCGGTACCCGTCCCGCGATGAGCCCGAGCCCGAGGGCCGTCGGCGTCCTCGGCGTGCTCGCCCTGGCGGCCCTGTTCGTGCCGCCGCTCGTCGTCGTCCTGCTGCTCGCCGCGTGGACCGGCATGGTGGCCGTCGACGTGGCTGCCGCCCGCCGCCGGCCCACCGTCGAGCAGCACGTTCCGACGGTGTTGGCGAGGGGCGTCGCGTCGGCCTTCTCCGTGGCCGCGACGGCGTCGGCACCCGGGACGTCGCTTCGGGTGCGCCAGCCCGTAGTGCCCGACGTGCAGGTGCAGCCCGCCGAGGCGAGCGGCCGGTTGGAAGGTCGCCTTGTCCCTCTGCGCCGGGGCCGCCACGTCGTCCCGCCGCCTGCGCTACGGGCTACCGGGCCGCTGGGGCTGGGGTGCTGGGACCATCGCCTCGGCGAGCCGGTGGAGGTCGCCGTCTACCCCGACCTGCCCGCCGCCCGCCGATTGGCCACCGCCGTGCGACTGGGGCAACTGCGCGAGCAAGGACGGCTGACCCGTGGCGCGCTGGGCCTGGGAACGGACTTCGAGTCCATCCGCGACTACTCCCCCGATGACGACATCCGCCAGGTGAACTGGCGGGCCACGGCGCGCATGGAACGGCCGATGAGCAACCAGTACCGGCTCGACCAGGACCGCGACGTGCTGTGCGTCGTGGACTGCGGGCGGCTGATGACGGCGCCCGTCACGGCCGGAACCACGCGCCTCGATGTCGCCCTCGACGCCGCCACCTCCGTGGCCCTGGTGGCCGACGAGGTCGGCGACCGGTGCGGCGCCGTGGCGTTCGACGCCACCGTTCGACGGCAGCTCTCGCCGCGACGAGCGGGCGGGCGCGGCGTGGTGGAGGCGCTGTTCGACCTGGAGCCCACGTCGATCGACAGCGACTACGAGCTGGCGTTCCGCACGGTGGGCGGCGCCAAGCGCTCGTTGGTCGTCGTCTTCACCGACCTGCTGGAGGAGTCGGCGGCGCGGCCGCTGGTCGAGGCGATGCCCGTCCTGGCCCGGCGCCACGCCGTGGTGGTGGCGAGCGTCACCGATCCCGACCTGGCGGCGCTGCTGGGCACGCCCCCGGCCACCGCCGCCGATGCCTACGCCGCCTCGGTTGCCGTCGAGGTGCTGGAGGCGCGGGCCGTGGTGGTGGAACGGCTGCGGGCGGCGGGCGCCGAGGTGGTGGAGGCGCCGCCCGCGGGCTTGGGCCACGCGTGCGTGAGCGCCTACCTGCGCATCAAGGCGCTGGCCCGTCTCTGAGGATCATCCGCCCATGCGGGTGACGAGGGCGGCCATGAAGAGCACCAACGTGAGCGTCTGGGCCGTGATCGTCCGGTAGAACTCCGTCTTGGTGAGGAAGCGCTGCTCCATGTCCTCGAACCTGACCTCGAAGCGACGCTCCATCTCGTCAAACCGGCGTTCGGTCACCTCGCGGAAGTGATGAAACTCCATCCGCAGCTCCGCCATCTGGCGCTCCAGCGCGTCCATGCGGGCGGTGAGGTCGCGCTCCAGCGCCGACATGCGCTCGTTCAGCGAGTACTCGACGCGCGCCAGCTCGCGGTCGAAGCGAAGCGTCAACCGCTCCTCCAACTGGGCCAGATCCTGCTTGGTGGCGACGTCGGCCCAGCCTCTCGGAGGCAGGTGCTCCATCAGCGTGGTGGCGTGCTCGTCGCCCAGCACCTCGTCGAGGCGCTGGTACAGCTGCTTGCGGGACTGCTCGGTGATCGCCACGGAGATCCTCCTCGTCGGGCGAACTGCCGGCCGGACTCGGGGAGCTCCGTGCTCCCGATGGGCCCCACCCTGCGGTGGGACGCCGTGACGATAGCGCGCCTCCGCAGCCTCATGTGATGATTATAGGTATCCCCCCGGCTCTCGTCCACGCCTCCACACCAGGGCCCAGTACAGGACCCCCAAAGCGATCCCGACCCCGTAGTTCACCGGCGCACCGAGCCCGGCCGGGGTGAGGTAGCCCTCGACCAGCCCCGCCAGCACCAGCCACGGCGCCGTCCCCAGCGCCAGCTCCGCCGCGGGACCGGCCTCGGCCACCAAGGCGGCCCCGCGCCGCCGATGCCCGGGGTCGACCACCGCCCAGCCCATGCGCAACCCGGCCGCGCCCGCCACCACGATGCACGACAGCTCCAGCACGCCGTGGGGCACCACCAGCTCGAACAACGCCCCGCCGTTGCCCGCGGCGACGGCAAGCCCGCCCACCACGCCGATGACCATCCCGTTGTAGAGCAGCGCCAACACGGTCAGCAGCCCCAGCGTGATCCCGCCCGCGAAGGCCAGGAACGCCACCCGGATGTTGTTGACGAAGACCTCCACCGAAAAGGCCGTCCGCTCCACCGACGACAGGCCGAGGTCCGTTCCCCGGGCGGCCGGTGCCTCGCCGTCGCCGCCCTGGAATTGCGGAGGGACAAGCGCCACGGCGTCCGCCGGCTCGCCGTGCGCCCACACCGCGGTGGCGACCATGGGGGTGAACAGCAGGACGGCGGAGAGGAGCAGGGGAACGGGCCGCCGGCGTACCTGTCGCCAGTAGCCGGTGGAGACGAACCACCACGCCGATCGCCGCTTCGCCTCCGAGGCGTAGACCAGGCCACGGGCGCCGCCGACGAGCTGCTCGAGTCGGCGCACTACGGGGTCGCCGCGGAAGCTGCGCCGGGCGATGGCGAGGTCGGCGGCGGCGCCCCGGTAGAGCGTCCCGAGCCGACGCACGCCGTCGGCGCCCAGCCGTTCGGGACGGCCGCGCGCCTCGGTTACCAAGCCGTCGAGCTCGGCCCAGCATGCCTCTCGGTCGCGAAGGAATCGGTCTAGCTTCATCGTCGGTGAGCTACGAGGATCGCATCTCGATCGCCACGCCGGAGGGCGTCGAGCTCGACGTGACGCTGGCGGGGGTCGGTTCCCGCTTCGTGGCGGCCCTCGTCGACCAGGCCATCCAGTGGGCGATCCTGCTGGCCCTCCTCCTGCTCGGCGTCGTCGTCGTCGACGTCGGCAGCGGCGACAGCGGCGTGCTGCTGTTCGGAGCGGCCATGGCGCTCGCCTTCTTCGTCGTCCAGTTCGGCTACCCGGTCCTCTTCGAGACGCGGGCGAGCGGGCGCACGCCGGGCAAGCGGTGGACCGGCCTCCGGGTCGTGCGCGTCGGCGGTGGCCCGGTCACCTTCACCGCCAGCGCCATCCGAAACCTTCTGCGCGTGGTCGACGCGCTGCCGGGCGCCTACGCGGTCGGAATGATCGCCATCCTCGTCAGCTCGCGCAACCAGCGGCTGGGCGACATGGCGGCGGGCACGCTCGTCATCCGTGAGCGCACCGGCGACCAGGTGAAGCCGGTGCCGCCGTGGCTGCGGGCCGAGCTGCGCGACGAGCCGTCCGACGAGGCGCGCACATGGGACGTCTCGGCCGTCACCGCCGACGAGATGGTGGCGGTCCGCCGCTTCCTCGAGCTGCGAACGACCCTCACCGACGAGGCGCGCGCCCGCCTGGCCGCCGACCTGGCGCTCCGCCTGCGCCCCAAGGTGGTCGGCCCGCGCGACGGCGTCCACCCGGAGGACTTCCTGCTCGACCTGGCCGCCGTGAAGGCGACACGGGGGTGACGGGTACGGTGCGCGCCGTGCCCGCCGCCCTC
>JAHWLA010000073.1 GCA_019347595.1 Actinomycetota bacterium | reverse complement strand
GCCATGTTGGTGCCGGTGTCGCCGTCGGGGACGGGGTAGACGTTGAGCCGGTTGACGGCGTCCTGATGGGCACGCAGGGCATCGCGGTAGCCGGTCACCACGTCACGCAGGTGCCCGGCTGCCAGCCGCTCGAGCGTCTCCATGTGGGGGGATGCTAACCTGCACCGGTTCCCCGGCAGTCCCCCTACAGGAGCGTGCGCGTCATGGCAGCGGTGTGCGAGGTGTGCGGCAAGCATCCCTCATTCGGCATGAGCATCAGCCACTCGCACCGTCGCACGAAGCGTCGGTGGAATCCCAACATCCAGCGGGTGCGCGCCATCGTCAACGGCGCCCCCAAGCGGCTCCATGTGTGCACGTCGTGCATCCGGGCCGGGAAGATCCAGAAAGCCGCTCACTGACCTTCGCCCGTTCTGGTCCGCAGATCACGCACGTACGTGCGTGATCTGCGGACCAGAACCGCGTCGCAGGCCCGGCGGGCCCTCACGTCTTGGCGTCAAGCTCGTTGAGTCGGCGCGCCATGCCCACCATCACCTTGTGCGATAGCGAGGGCACGGCTGCCAACAGCCCGCCGAACGCAGGTTGGGTGAGCAGGAACACTCGCATCGGTGAGGCCGCCGTCACCGTGGCGTTGCGGGGCGCCTTATCGAGCAGCGCCAGCTCGCCGAAGAAGTCGCCCGACCCCAGCACGGCGACGTCCTTGCCGTCGCGTGTGACGGTGGCCTTGCCTTCGACGATGACGAAGAAGTCGCGGCCCGAGGCCCCCTGCTTGATGAGGACCTCCCCCGCGGGGATGTCGACCTCTTCGGCCTGACGACCGATCTCCTCCAACTGTTTCCTGGAGCAGGCGCTGAACATGGGGACACCAGCGAGGTGCTCGAGGTATGCCTTCTTGCGAGCCATGCCTCGAATGGTCATGCACCGGGGCATGCGGCGCAAGGTGTGACTTTCGTCACACAAGGCAAAGATTGCTGGAAAGTAGCGGGGCGACACGCCACCCTTCTCGGAGACGGGGGGAGTTGGGGGCTCCGCTGGGGAGCCGCGAGGGGCAAGGGGTTCCGATGCTGGGATTGGGGCGTCTTCGGATCGCCGTCGCGGGCGCCGTACTGGGCGCCAGCGTCCTGACGGCGAACCCGCCGGGGCAGGCGGCCGTGTGCGACACCGCGCCGGTGGTGCGGGCGACCGTCATCAGCCAGGGCGTGGGCGAGTACACCCGCGTGGTGCGGGGCAAGGAGTCGGTGATCCGAGTGGCCGTGTCGCGGCCGTCGTGCTCGTCGACCACCACGACGCTGGTGCCCGCGTCCACCTCGCTCACCGGTTCGTTGTCGCTGCCGGGCGGCGTCCCCTTGGGCTCGCCGTTCACGGTGGCCACGCCGTGGGCTCCCGTGTCCGACACCGCCGTGCCCGCCTGGACCGACTCGCTGCCCGCCGAGCCGCACGCAGCGTGGCCCCTGTTCGTCGTGCCGGGCTCCGCCCTGGCGCCGACGTCGCCCGGCGACTTCACGCTGAACGTCTCGATCACCCTTGCCTACCGCGTCGGCAACGGCCCCGTCCTGACCCGCACCTACGCGGGGGGCTCCAAGCCCGTCACGACCTCCAACCCGCTCTCGGTCCTGCTGGTGCCTATGGGCAACGCAGCCAATCCCGGCGGCATGGCGGCTGAGTTCACCACCACAGACGCCACCGTGGTGGAGAACGGCATGCGGGCGCTGTCGCGGGTGACCCCGACGGCGACCGATGAAGGCGACCTGTGCGAGGTCGTCACCCCACCGGGCGGCACGTGCGTCGCCGACACGGCGGCCGGCATCCGCTGGACGCTCAGTCCGGCCATGTTGAACCTGGGCCCGAGCACGGCGACCGATCCGGGCCTCAACGTCATCCCTGCCGGAGAAAAGTTCTGCGGCACCGGCCTCACGGGGAACATGCCGCATGTCTCCGCCGGGCTCGCCTCGGTGCTGGCGTCGTGGAACGCCCGCAACCCGGCCGGTCGCGCCGACATCGTCGTCGGCGTCGTCGGCGAGAACGCGAGCTACGGCTTCGGCAACCCGCCGCCGTCGGGCAAGTCGTGCTTCGAAGGGTTCGCGCTCATCGGCGGCCCGGTGGCCTGGGCCCGCGCCGTCGGGGAAAAGCCGGCGTCGGGCGGGAAGCCGGCCAGCCCCGCCATGGCGGGCGCCCTCCTGAGCCAGGAGTTCGGCCACACACTCGGACTCGTCCCCGATTCGCGCGACGACGACCGCGACCCGTCGCACAGCCCATTCGACACGCCCGGCGTCGCCGTGGCGTCGGCCGACCTCGGCACGGGGACGGCGTACAACACGTCGTTGCGCCTGTGGCTGGCCGACGACCGGTCGGCCATGAAGTACACGAACACGGGTTGGGGAGACGACAACGTGCTGTTCCAGCCCAAGGACTGGTCATGGGCGGCCTGCGCCCTCGGCGCCACGGTCGACCCCGGCGCCCCGGCCGAGGAGGTCTGCCGGCATCGGGGGGCGCTGGGCGCCGCCCCCGCGAGCGGGCCGCACCTGCGGGTCACCGGGCGCACCGACGGGACTGCGGTCGGCACCGTCGTGACCGAGTCCGAGCGCACCGCCTCAGGCGGCAACGGCCTCGATCCCGACAGCGACCTCCTCTTCGTGCAGCTCGTTCGCCGCGGCACCGAGGTCACCGACCGCTCCGAACAGGGCGTGGCCTTGTGGAACGACGGCGCCCATGCCCACGACGGCAACGAAGCAGGCCACTGCGACCACTGCGGGACCTTCGAGTTCTCCGCCCCCGACGCAGGCGCCGTCGAGGCGGGCGCCACACGGGTGTACCGGCTCGAGCACGACGGCATCGTGCTGGCCGAGTGGGAGGACACCGACTTCAACCCGGTGATCGGAAGCGTCGAGCTCGCCCCCGAGCCCGCGGGCGCCCCGGTCAAGGTGACCGACACCCCCGGCGTTGCCGATGCCGACTCGTACCTCTCTCCCGACGGACGGGTGCTGGCCTGGACTCAGGACGCGGCGTCGCCGTGCCCGACGGTGGAGGTCGCCGCCCTCGGCGTCGACGGAGCCCCCGTCGCCTCCGCCACCCTCGACGTCGCCGACCTCGAATGCCCGGCCATGCCCTCCATCCGCCCCGACAACGGCGCGTTGGCGGTCAGCGATCGGGGCAGCCTGTGGGTCGTCGACATGACGGTCGACGACGCAGGTGTCGCCTTCGGCAACGCTCGCCGACTGCTGACGTGCGACCTCGTCGGCGGGCCGTTCTGCGCCCGTGCAGGCGGGCCGCTGCAACTCCAGGGCCGCGCCTCGCGCACGGCGTGGGAGCGTACGGCGGGCCAAGCCGTCACCGACATGGCGCTGGCCTTCGAGCTCAACGCCGGAGACGGCCTGGGCGACATCTACGTGACCCATCCCTACGCGCTGGCCGACGGCGCCGAGCTCGACGCCACCAACTCCACCCCCGTGCGCATCGGGACCGCGTACCAGGGCGAGCCCTCGTTCGCCCCCGACGACAGCGCGCTGGCATTCCGGCAGGGGGCCGACGAGATCCGTACCGTCCCGGTCGACGGGCTGGCACCCACGCTGGCCACCGACCGCTTGGTGTGCGCCTGCGGCGCCCTGCCGTGGTGGGGCACCGCCCGTCACATCGCCGTGGGACGCGATGGCAACGCCTACGCCCTCGACCTGGCCAGCCCCGGCAGCAACGTCGGCGTGCCGCTGGTGGCGGGCAACCGGCCTGCCTTCACGGCCACCGGCTCGTCGCTGTCCTCGTGGCGCCTCTACTTCGACCGTGACGGCGACATACATCGCTTGGGCTTCGCCAAGAGCCAGCTGATCCGGGTCACCGGCCGTGACTGCGACAACCGGGAGGACGTGCGGGCGGGCGTCTACCTCGACACCGGCAACGGGCTGGTGCCGTGGGCGGTGGCCGACCAGCCCACCCTCGACCCCGTCGACCCCTGCGGCGTGCACTTCGAGAGCCGGTTCGAGCCGAACTTCCTGACGCCGTCGGCGTCGCCGCTCGGGCCGGTGCTCAAGGTGGCGGCCAACCTCAACGACGGCGTCGACATCAGCGGCGTGGTTCGAGGCGGCGACGCCGACAGCCCGACCAACGCGCCGATCCTGGCGATCGCCGCGCCGCCCGCCACCGGAGGGGCGGCCATCGTGCCGCTCAGGGCGACGGCCAAGTCGCCGACGTGGGGCGAGGTGCAGGTGCAGTGGTTCCTCCGGTCGCCGGGGTCGACGGCGTACGGGCCGGTGGCCGCCACCGGCAACCGAGCCGACGTCGGCCCGCTGACCACAGCAGGCGTATGGGGCATCAAGGCGGTTGCCCGTGATCGCGACGGCCTGGAGTCGACGGCGGAGACCTTCGTGACCATCTGTGGCATCGCCGCCCACGTCGACTTCGACCCCAACACGCTGTTCGCCCCGTCGGAAGGACAGCCGGTGCAAGTGCACGTCACCCTGCCGTGCGGGATCAGCCCGGCCGGCCTGTCGGCGTCGATCACCGAGGTCGACGGGCTTGCGTACTCGCAGCCCGCCACCGCCTGGAACGTCACCAGCGCCACCACGGCCACCGCCAAGTTCGACCGGGCCACCCTGACCGCCTTCATGAGCGCCAACGGGATGGTCGGCCGCTACGTCCCCGTCACCGTCCGGGCCTGCTCGACGACCGGGTGCACGTCGGGCGTGGTGGTGACGGGCACCGACCCGACCGCCCCCTTCGTCTCCCCGTCATGAACGTCATGAAAGGAACTCGCATGAAGCGCCTTCTTCTGGCCACGAGCATTGCCTTGGCGGCACTCGCTCCCCTCGCCCCGTCCGCCTACGCCGACGGCATCGACGCGAAGGGCCGTGACTGCACCGAGATGGTGAGCGGCTTCGGCGCCTACAGCTTCGGCGCCACACCGGCCACCCGCGTGGTGACCACCGCCATCGAGTTGCTCGCGGCCCCGTGCGACGGCATCACCTACACGTTGACGGTTTCCTACGTCACGCTCTCCGGCACGCCCGTGACGGTGACGACGACGACCTACGAAGCCGTCGGCACGATGGTGCAGTTCGCGGTCGACGTGCCCGAATTCGATGCCCCGCTCGAGGTGCACGGCCAGGTCACGACCGCCAAGCGCGACAAGTCCTACGACACCACCGAGGCGACCATCGCCTTCGACGAGCTGCCCGGCAGCGGCGGTGGGTCGTACCAGGGCTGAGGGCTGAGGGCTGAGGGCTGAGGGCTGAGGGCTGAGGGCTACGGCATGATGGCCGCGGCCAGGCGCGCCGCCTGGTCGCGGCGGGCGTCGATGCCCATGGCGCCGAACGCGGCGGCGGCCTGCTCGAACAAGCGGGCGGCCTCGGCTGGTCGCCCCTGCTGCAGCCGGATGGCGCCCAGCGTCTGGGTGGCGTCGGCCACCGTGTAACCGAGCGAGATGGCCCGGGCCAGCGACAGGGCCCGCTCGCACGTCGTCTCCGCCTCGTCGACGTGGCCCGCCAGGAGCAGCTTCTCGGCCAGGTTGGCGTAGGCGGTCGCCCGCCCGCTGGCCTGGCCGATGGTCTCGAACTGCTCGATGGCCTCGCGGTCGCAGGCGATGGCCGCCTCCAACTCGCCCCGCTCCAACTCGACCATGCCGAGGTTGATCAGGCACCCGCCGATCTCGTCAGGCCGCCCCACCCGGCGCGCCAGGTCGAGGCCCCGCCGCAACGTGGCCACCGCGGCGTCGCGGTCGCCCAGGTACCCGTGCACGTCGCCCATCACCCGCAGAGCGGCGGTGAGGCCCCGTAGCTCGTCGTGTTCCTCGAACACCTGTTGAGCGCGCAGGCCGTGGTCCAGGGCCTCTTGGTTGCGCCCGGCCATGAGGTGAACGCGGGCGATCTCCACCAGCAGGTGGCCGACGACCGGGTGGCGCACCTCGCCCGCCGCCCGCAGCCCCGACTGGAGGGCGTCGAGCCCGGCGTCGAGATCGCCGTTGAGGCACAGCGTCCATCCCTTCTCCAGCCACAGCGCGGCGGTCTCTACGCCGTCGGGCGGGGCGGCGGCGAAGGCTTGGTCGAGCACGGACACCGTCTCCACGTAGGCCCCCTGCTTGCGCAGGGTCGACGCCCGCCCTCGCCACGCCCGCAGGTCTTCGCCCGCCTCCTCGTAGTGGCGACGGGCCTCGTCGAAGTGGCCGACCAACTCGTGCAGCTCGGCGACCTCCAGCACCAGCCGGGGCTGGCGGTCGCGAGCGTGCTCGGCCGCCACCTCGGCGGCCCGCTCCAGGTGGACGATGGCCTCGTCGTTGGCGAACAGGGCGGCGGCTCGTCGGCCCGCCCGCACCAGGTAGTCGATGGCCCGGGCGCCCGCCCCGCCGAGGTAGAGCTCGCGGGCCAGGAGATCGATGACGTCGTCGCCCGAGCCGTAGAGGCCCTCGGCCACGTCGGCCACGCGCAGGTGGAGCTCGCGCCGATGCCGGCCCAGCATGCGGGTGTAGGCCACGTCCTGCACCAGGGCGTGGTGGAAGGCCAAGGCCTCCTCCTCGGCCACCGAGGTGCGGTCGAGAAAGCCGCCCGCCACCAGGCGGTCGACGTCGGCATCGACGCCGTGCTCGCCGCCGTGCTCGTCGCCGATGACAGCGCCCAACAGCGAGCGGCGGGTCACCCGGCCGATGACCGACGCGGTCTGCAGGACCGACGCCGCCGACGGCGGCAGCGCGTCGATGCGCGAGGTAAGCACCCGCTCGATGGAGTCGGGCAAGGCGGCCGCGTCCCAGTTCGACCGCATGGCGAAGCGCCCGTCGGCGGGCGCCACGTCGCCTTGCTCGACCAACGAGCGGGTGATCTCCTCCACGAAGAGGGGGTTGCCGTTGGTGCGGGCGATGACCGCCCGGACGAGGTCGAGCGGCGGCGGCCCGCCCAGGGTGTCGGCCAATAGGGCTCGCACGCCGTCCTCGTCGAGGGGACCGAGCGTGATGGTGGTGGCGCCGATGGCTTGGCAGGTCTCGACCCCTTCGGGCCGGGCGGTGAGCACGAGGTGCACGGGCCCGCCGGCCAGCGCCCGCAGCAGTTCGAAGGACGAGGTGTCGACCCAATGCACGTCCTCGATGGCGAGGGTGGCGGGCGCCAAGCGCAACAGCCACGCGGTCACGGCCTCGTGCAGTCCTCGACGGAAGGCTTCGGGGGCCAGCGCCCCCATCGCCTCGTCGTCGGCGGGAAGGCCGGCCAGGCGGGCCAGGAAGGCACGGCCCGCCACCGCGGGCAACCGGTCGACCGCCGCGACCGGGTCGTCCTCGGGGCGGATGCCCGACAGCCGACGCAGGAGGTCGGCGAAGGGCCAGTAGGGCAACGCCACCCCGTACGACAGGCAACGGGCCTGCAGCCACGCGCCGTCGACCTCGTCCTGCACGGCGGCGAGGAGGCGGGTCTTGCCGATGCCGGGCTCACCGGTGATGGCGACCACGCCGGTGGCGGCCAACGCCGCCGTCGCCTCGCCCAACTCCCGGTCGCGGCCGATGAGCCGGCGGCCGCTCGCCCGCGCCGGGACGGCGGCGCCGCGGCGGCGGCCGAGCAAGCGGTAGCCGGCCACCGGTTGGGCCTTGCCCTTCAGGGTCAGCATCCCGACGGACTCGAAGTCGAACTCCTGGTCGGTGATGCGGTAGGTGGTCTCGCCCACGTAGGTCTCGCCCGACGGGGCCACCGACTCCAGCCGCTGGGCCAGGTTCACGGCGTCGCCCAGGATCGAGTAGTCGGCCCGGGCCTCGCCGCCGTAGCGGCCGGAGATCACCCGACCCGTGTTGACCCCGATGTGCAGTTCCAGGTCGGCGGCCGCCTCGGGCAGGCCATCCTTGTCGGAGATGGCCTCGTGCATCTCCAGGGCGACGAGCAGGGCGCGGGCGGCGTCGTCCTCGTGGGCCACCGGAGCGCCGAAGAAGACGAGGAGGGCATCGCCGGCGTACTTGGCGATGAAGCCTTCGTAGCGTTCGGCGATGGCGGCCAGCCGGGAGATGACCGGCGCGATGACGCCGTGGAGCTCCTCGGGGTCGAGTTGCTCCGACAAGGTGGTGAACCCGGAGATGTCGGCGAACAGGGCCGTGACGAGCCTGCGCTCCTCGTTGGCCCGGGCATCGGCCAGGGCGCGGAGGGCGTGGGCGACATCGGTGTCGCCTGCCGCAGCCGCGGCCGCGTTGGGGGCGCCGCAGTGGCCGCAGAAGCGCGTGCCCTCCGGGTTCTCACATCCGCACGCGGCACAACCCCAGCCCGGCACACCCGCCATTCTGGTCCGCAGATCACGCACGTGGATGCGTGATCTGCGGACCAGAACGGCGTCTCACGTTCGGTGCGGCCAGCCGGGGTCGACGGGGCCGACGCCGCGGCCCAACTCGACGCCCGCGGCGATGGCCTTCTCGATGAAGCGCTTGGCCGCCACGCAGGCGTCCGCCGGCTCCATGCCTCGGGCCAGTTCCGCGGCGATGGTCGCCGAGAGCACGCACCCGGTGCCATGGGTGTGCCGTCCGGGGATGCGCCCGCCCTCCAGCCACTGCACGCCGCCGCCGGTGACCAGGCAGTCCGGCGACTCCTCGCCCCCCAGGTGGCCACCCTTGACGAGCACGGTCTTGGGGCCCCGGGCGGCAAGCGCGCGGCCCGCCTCCTCCATCCCGGCACGGTCGTCGATGGCGAAGCCGACCAGCGCAGCCACCTCGGGCAGGTTCGGCGTAACGACCGTCGCCAGCGGCAACAACTCCTCGCGCAGCGCACCGACCGCGTCGTCGGCCAACAGCGTGTCGCCGTGCTTGGAGACGAACACGGGGTCGACCACCACGTTGGGCACGCCGAAGTCGCGCACGGCGGCGGCCACCGCAGAGACCAGCTCGGCGCTCGCCAGCATCCCCGTCTTGGCGGCGTCGAGGCCGATGTCGGACGCCACGCTCGCGATCTGGCCGCGGACGAGCGCGGCAGGCAGCGTCTCGAACCCCTGCACGCCGACGGTGTTCTGCGCCGTCACCGCCACGACGGCCACCGCACCCCACACGTCGTGGGCCTCGAACGTCTTGAGGTCGGCTGTGATCCCGGCGCCGCCCCCCGAGTCGGAACCGGCGATCGTCATGGCAACAGGGCGCTTCACGACCACGCATGCTCCCACCCGGCAGCGGGCGGGCGCATGGTGACGTCGGCCACGCACACCCCGATGCGTTCGGGGATGACCAAGCCGGCCTCGGCGAAGGCCTCCGCCACCCGCTCGGCGTCCGGGGCGGTGAAGACGAGCTCGTAGTCCTCACCCCCGCCGAGGGCCTGCTCCTCGGTGGCGCCCTCGGCGACCGGCACTCGGAACAGCTCGACACCCACCGCCGACGCGTCGCAGATGTGGCCCAGGTCGCGGCCCAGCCCGTCGGACACGTCGATCATGGCCGTAGCCCCGGCCTCCCGGGCAGCCGTCCCCTCGTGCACCCGGGCCGACGGGCGCGACGTCCACCCACTGGCCGCCGCCGCGCCCAGCGGGCCGGTCACGAACACGGAATCGCCCACCCCGGCACCGGACCGCAGCACCGGCTCGCCGTCGCACGAGCCGACGATGCTGACGGACACCACGAGCGTGGGCGCGTTGGTCAGGTCGCCGCCCACCACCTGGCAGTCGTAGGCCCGGGCGGCGGCGTCGATGCCCCGGTACAACCGGTCGAGGTCGGTCGACGGCGGCCCCGACACGGTGACGAGGAGCCAGCGGGGACGGCCGCCCATGGCCGCCACGTCGCTCACGTTGGCGACCACCGCCTTCCACCCCAGGGCCTCGATGTCGTGGCCGTGCACGCCCTCGACGACGGCGTCGGCGGCCAGCAGAAGCCCGTCGACCACGGCGCAGTCGTCGCCGATGGCGGGGAAGAGGCGGGCCAGGCGTCGGATCGCCGCGAACTCGCCGCCTCCGGTAGCGTCCACGGGCCGACTGTAGGAGGTGCGCGTGCAAGGCGTGATCAAGTCGTACGACCCGGGGACCAAGCTCGGCGTGGTGATGCGCGACACCGACCGGGCCGAGCTCGACTTGGCGCCCGATGCGCTCGACGGGTCGGTCTTCCGCATGCTCCGCCAAGGCCAGCGGGTGGTGTTCGACCTCGACGGCGAGGGCCGCGCTACCCGCGTGCGCCTCGGCTCGGAGGTCGACATGGCATCTCCCGACGAGCCGCCCTCGCCCGTCGACCGGTAAGCGAGGGTCGGCCCGATTGGGCCGGGGAATGACGCCGAACCTACGATTCCCTGAACTTCAGTATGGAGAAAGGCGTCAACGGTGACGGCACCCACCAAGAACGAGAAGCTCCTTCGCTGGGTCGACGAGGTGGCAGCGCTCACGACCCCCGACCGCATCGAGTGGTGCGACGGGTCGGCCGAGGAGTACGACCGGCTCGCACAGCTTCTCGTCGACAACGGGACGTTCACCAAGCTCTCGGAGGCCAAGCGCCCCAACAGCTACTGGGCCGCTTCCGACCCCGCGGACGTCGCCCGTGTCGAGGGCCGCACCTTTATCTGCTCCGAGGGCGAGGACGACGCGGGCCCGACAAACAACTGGCGGCCGCCCGCCGAGATGAAGGCCACGCTGAGCGAGCTGTTCCGCGGCTCCATGAAGGGCCGGACGATGTACGTGGTGCCGTTCTCGATGGGCCCACTGGGCTCGCCGATCGCCCACATCGGCGTGCAGCTCACCGACTCGCCGTACGTCGCCGTCAACATGCGGATCATGACCCGTATGGGGCGCGGGGCGCTGGAGGTGCTCGGCGACGACGGCGAGTTCGTGCCTTGCCTGCACTCGGTCGGCATGCCGCTGGAGCCGGGCCAGGACGACGTGGCGTGGCCGTGCAACGCCGACAACAAGTACATCGTGCACTTCCCGGAGACGCGGGAGATCTGGTCGTTCGGGTCGGGCTACGGGGGCAACGCCCTCTTGGGCAAGAAGTGCTTCGCCCTGCGCATCGCCTCCGTCATGGCCCGCGACGACGGCTGGCTGGCCGAGCACATGCTCATCCTCAAGCTCACCTCGCCGCAGGGCGAGACGCGCTACATC
>JAHWLA010000072.1 GCA_019347595.1 Actinomycetota bacterium | reverse complement strand
AGGAGGGCCCGCGCGCCTTCATCGAGAAGCGCCCCCCGGCCTGGAAGGGCCGCTAGCCCCGCGAGTCCCGAGTACCGGTGCGACGGTTTCCGTCGCACCGGTACTCGGGACGTTCGTGTGTTAGTTGATGACGAGCGTGCCGCTGAAGAAGACGACGGGAGACCGGTAGACGCACGGATCCGTGCCGGTCATGTGGAGCGTGCCGTTCACCGCGCCGGTGAACACGAGAACGCCGTCGACGGCCCGGATGTCGGTGTCGCTCGGCTCGACGCTCGTGGCCAGCTCACACCAGCCGGCCAGCGTGAACGACGCGGAGAACCCGGTGAGTCCGAACGGCGAGACACACGTAGACGTTCCCAGCGAAATCATCCATTCCGTCGAGGGTCCGCCCAGTGCGAAGTAGTTGACCGGTGTACCGCCCGTCGCCGTCCCGCTCACGACGCACACCGTGGTGTGGGATGCCGTGGCCTGTGCCGACGGGACGCTGGTCGCCCCGGCGATGATCGCCGCCAAGAGCACGGTGCGGATCGCTGCGCGCATTCTTTCGTTCCTTCGTTCGGTGCTGTTCCCTTTCAGAGGTACGCCCGGGATGGACGTCCGTGTCACCTCGAATGAGCGAATCGAGCGGACCGGCGGGCAGCGGGTCAGGTGATGATGTCGAGGATGCCGTGTTCGTGGAGGAACTCGGCCATGCCATCGACCAAGGCAAGGTCCGTCACCTCGGGGAGCGGCACCCACCTGGCCTCGGCGGCGTCGTCGCCCGCCGTCGGCTCCTGATCGGGCAGGACGTCGACCCGGAAGTCGAGGATCACGTGGTGGTGGTCGGCATGGATCCGCTCCACCCATCCCACCAGCGGCCCGCAGACCCCCTCGATCCCCGTCTCCTCCAGCAGCTCGCGCACCACGGCCTCGGCCAGCGTCTCGCCTGCCTCGACTCGGCCCCCGGGCACCGACCACTCCCCCTGCGCCGGCCCCCGGCCGCGCCGGATCAACAGCAGGCAGTCGTTGTCGAGCGCGACGGCGCCGACGCAGACCTCAGGCCGAGCCACCGGTATCTCCGAACCGGCGGTGCATGACGAGCAGCCGGGCGCTGAACCCCGACCGCTCGAAGAAGTTCTTGGTGGCACGGGCGCCGGGCAGCGCGGCGGCGTCCACCCCCGTGCAGCCCTGGTCTCGGAACCATGGCAACAGCACGTCCATCATCCCCTCTCCGACGGCGACCCCCCGTGCGTCCGGCTCGACGTACAACTCCTCCACGATCCCCAACCGCCCCCCTTCGCGCAGCGGCTCCGTCCGGCCCACGCCGTACCCGACCACGGTGTCGTCGATGGCGCCCACGACCACGATGCGATCGGGATCGTCGACGTCGAGCACCGGCTCGGGAGTCGTCTCCCGCCCGATGAACAGCCTGCCGCCCCGCTCCTCGGCCCCCAGCTCGGCCCGGGCCTGCGCGGCCAGCCGGCGCACGGCGGGGAGGTCGGCGTCGTCGGCGCGGCGGGCGGTCTCCACTAGGGAGCGACGCCGGCCTGCAACTGCGCCACCCGGTTGAGGATCGTCTTGCGCCCCCGGGTGGCCGCCTCGTACTCGCGTACCGCCTCCAGCTCCTCGCTCGACAACCCGGCCAGCCGCTGCACCACCTGGGACGCGGCCAGGGAGTCGTAACCGGGGATGGCGAGGCCGTCGGCCGACGGGCCGTGGCCGTTGCTCGCCGCCTCGCTCGCCGCCCGCGCCGCCTGCGCCGATCGCCTCGACGTATCGGCCTGGGCGCGCGCCGCCTCGGGTTCAGAACGAGCGCGGCCGGGACGCGGGGGCGGTGGCGTGGGCGCCGACCGGCCGCCCAGGAAGTCGCCCAGCACCTCCTCCAGGCGCTCGCCCACCTCCTTCACGGCCTTCTCCGCCTCACGCCGTCCCATGGTCACGGCGAACTTCCCGACCATGCGGGCGATCGTGACCTGGGCGTCGGCCTGGGCCCGCCCCCGCTCGGCCAGCCGGGGCAGCTCCTGGCGCGCCGACAGCGCCAACCCCAGCGGGGCGTACACGAAGACGTCGAGCGCCTGGTCCAGCGGGCTCTTGTGCTCGGTCATCGGTACCTCAGTCGGCGGTGTGGACGATGAGGACGTCGCACGGCGCGTGATGGGACACCTTGTTGGGCACGTTCCCGAGGATGAAGCGGGTGGGCGACGACATCCCCTTCGACCCCACCACGATCACATCGGCCCCCACGTCGTCGGCCATGTCGAGCAGGAGGGCGGCGGGGTCGTCGCCCCCTTCGACGCGCCCGTTCACCGTGGTGGCGCCCGCGGCCAGCGCCTCCCGGCGGGCGGCGGCCACCTTCTCCTCGGCGGCGGCCGAGTCGGTGATGCGCCACCGGATGTCGTCGGGCGCCTCGGCCTGGGCCCGCTCGACGGCCCCCGGGTCGGGTGTGTAGCCGGTGGCGATCGTCAGGCGGGCGCCGGTAGCGGCGGCCAGGCGGGCGGCGTGGCGCACCGCCTCGGAGGCGGTCTCGGAACCGTCGGTCCCCACCAGGATGCTCCGATAGGTCACGGCGAACCTCCCTCGGACGCCACCGCGGGCGTCAGACGCAGTCTCGGCAGTACATCGATTTGGCGTCGGCGAGCTGGCTGGGGTGCTTCACCAGGAAGCACGACTGGCACACGAACTCGTCGGGCTGCTTGGGCAGCACCTTCTGGGCGGTGTCGCCCCGCTCGTCGGTGTCGGGCGTCTCCTCGTCCTCGTCCTCGTCGTCGTTGACGACGAGCTTCTCCTTGAGGATCTCGTCGAGGCTCGCTTCCACGTCGTCGGCGTCGACATCCTCGTCGTCGTCGACATCCTCCTCGTCCTCGGCGACCACCACGGCGACAGGGACCTCGACGACATCTTCCTCATCGTCCTCGTCGTCGACCACCACCACCGCGTCGTCGAGGTCGGGGTCGATCTCCTCGTCGATGAGCTCCTCGTCGTCGTCGGCGAGCTCGTCGATGTCGGCGTCGTCGAGATCGGGCTCGTCAACGTCCTCGTCGAGCAGTTCGTCTGCGAGCTCGTCGTCAGCCATGCATGTTCCTCGGGAAGGCGGTTTGTGCGGGCGGAACCATACACCGGCCCGTGTCGCTACCTGGGTGGGGCCGTCGTGGTCGTCGTCGGCGTGCTCGGCACGCCCGTCGGGGTGCCGTTCTGCCCGAAGTTGAGGTTGGTTACGCCGTCCACGCGCCACCGTCCCGCCACCCGCACCAACTCGAGCTGGATGTAGGACGAGGCGCTCCGCCGCTCCCCCGCCGTGCCGGTCACGCGGACGTCGGCCACCACGATGGCGCTGGCCGTGTCGTCCTCCACGTCGCTGACGAATATGTCGGTCACCGTGCCCTCGGAGGCGGCCTTGGTTTCCGTGATGAGGACGTCGAGCCCGCCGGAGAACGCCTGCTCGTACTCCCGACGGAAGTTGCCCGTCGACAGCTCGAGCACGGCCTGCTTCGACCGCTCCAGGTCCTGGAAGTGGTAGGTGAGCAGGGCGGTGGCGAACCGGCCCGCCGTCTCCTCCACGTCGTCGCGGGTGGCCACCTCGCGGTCGAGGCGGGAGGCGAGCACAGCGGTGAGGATGCCGAGTGCCACGGAGACCACGAACAGGGCGACGCAGGCGACGACCAGCCCGCGCGGCCGGCGGTCCGGCGGCGGAGGCCCCGCGGGCTCGGTGTCGATGTCGGGTACGACGTCGGCGGCGGGCGTGTCGACTGCGACGGCATCGGGGGCGCTCGGCTTGGGCGCGGGCGCCGATGTGCCTTCCTGCGGTGCCGCGTCGGGGCGCTCCTCGGACGTCACCCGCGGGAGCGTAGACGGACGCGCCGGGCGCCCAGCGCCGCGGCCAGCACGCCGAAGCCGGCCATCACCACGGAAGCGCCGCCGGTGGCCGGCAGCGTGCTGCCCCCGCCCGCCGGGTCGGCGCGATCGCCGCGGTCGGCCGAGCCCGCCACGCCGACCGGACGCAGCGGCGAGGCGCACGGCTCGACCGTGGGTGCGGCAGGCAGCTCGCGGGGCGGTGTGTACTGCTGGGGCGGGACTTGCTCCTGGGACACGAAGCCGACCCGGACCCACAGGTTGCCGTCCTCGTCGAGGTCTGTGGAATCCCACACCCCGGCGTAGGCGCGCGGCCCGATGTCGAGCAGGGCGGCCAGGCCCCGCAGCCGCTCGGGGGTCGTGGTGTGGTCGCCCAGCAGCTCCAGCGTCTTGAGATCGCAGTCGAGGTTGCCCTTGTGCTTGGCGACGAGGTCGGCCAGCCGCCGCATCAGGTCGGAGCCCTTGTCGAGCAGCGCGGTGGTGTCGCCGCTGCTCGTCTTCAGCGTCTCGGCAATCTCGCGCACGTCGGTGAGCGACCGCCCCAGCGACGACCGGTGCTCGGTCACCACCCGGGTCAGCCGGGTGTTGTTGGTGGCCAGGCGGTCGAGCGCTTCACTGCGCGACGCCAGCGTGCCCGAGAGCCGGTCGCCCGCCTCGGCCAGCGCCCGCAGCGACGGTGCTCGCCCGTTGAGAGCGACCGACGCCTCGTGCAGCAGGGTCGTCACGTCCTCGGGAGGCACGGAGGCCAGCAGGGCGTCGGCCGAACGCAGCAGCTCGGAGAACTCCAGCGGCACCGTTGTCCGCTCCTGGGGGATGCGGGCGCCCGCCTCGTAGAACGGGCCGTCGTCGCCTGTGTAGCCCTCGGGCGGGGCGAAGTCGATGTAGGGCTCGCCGATCACCGACTTGCGCAGCACATGGGCCACCGACCCCGCCGGGATGCGCTTGTCGCGCTCGATCCTCAGGTCGGCGACCGCGCCGCCGGGCACCCGCTCGACGCCGTCGATCGACCCGAACTTCACCCCCAGGTAGGTGACCTCGGCGTTCTCCCCCACCCCGAAGGTGTTGGCCAGCTCGACGCTCAGCGGGTACGGCTTCTCCAGCCGGTCGACGCTCACGACGTTGCTGAGCGCCCAGCCCACCATGAGGGCGGACGCCACCGTGAAGGTGAGGATGTTGAGCAGGACGCGGCGGTTCACGGCCCGTGGTGGGGGGATCGGGGGTCCTGGTCGGCGGGGACGGCCCACATGTAGACCTGGGTGAACTCGCCGGGGATGACCCTGGGCAGGGCGTGGACGAAGCGGTTGAGCCAGTCGATCAACCGGCCCACCTCGGCCGTCTGGCCCGCGGCCACGGCGACGATGGCGTCGATCTGCTTGATCTGCTGGTCGATCTCACCGCGGTAGCGGTCGAGGATCTCGTTCTGCGACGCCGCCAGGGTGGAGAGGCGGTCGAGGGCGGCCACCGCCCGGTGGCGGTTGTCGGCCAGCACCTGCGTGGTGGTGGCCAGGTTGGTGAGGAGGTCGGCGATGTCGTCGCCCCCCGCGGCCAGCGTGGCCGACGCCCGGTCGAGGTTGTCGATGATGGCGGTGATGGCACCCGTGCGGTCGGCGAGCGTGCGGCTGATCGTCGACAGGTCGCCCAGCAGGCTGTGCAGCTCCTCCTGCCTCCCGCCGAAGCCCTCGGCTCCGGTGCGGATCATGGTGGCCACGTCGTCGGCATTGACCGCGCCCAGCACGGTGACCGCCTCCTGGGCGATGAACTCCAGCTCGGGCGCCTCGCCGGTCTGGGTGATGACGTCGCCGTCCTCCAGGTACGGCCCGGCCGCCGGGTCGCCCAGCGGGCGGAGCTCCACGAACTTCTCGCCCAGCAACGAGGTGGTGCGCAGCAGCGCCTGCGAGGCCTTGGGCACCTTGACGCCGTCGTTGAGCCGCAGGGTGACTTCGGCCCGGAAGTCGTCGCGGAGCTCGATGTCGGCGATGGAGCCGATGCGGACGTCGGCCATCTGCACGCCGCCGCGCGTCTGGAGGTCGCCCACGTCGTCGAACGTGGCCGTCACCGTGCGGCTGCCGCCCGAGCACCCGGCCAGCACGCCCGCCAGTGCCGCCACCGTCACGAGGAGCGAGGCGAAGCGTTTCACGACGCCGCCCCCGCCATGGTGCGGGCTGCCCGTCGCAGCCACCCGAAGACACCGCCGCCGTTGCTGTCATCGTCGTGGGCTGACGTGGCCGAGAAGCCGGGGACGGTCGGCGTGGCGACCGGTGCGGCGGTGGTCGTCGTGGTGGGCGCGGCGTCGGCCCGCTTGGGCCGGCCCGTGGGAAGGGCCGTCGAACGCATGCCCTCGGGCCGCGGGAACGGCGTGATCTCGCAGTCGACGTCGATCTCCAGGCAGACGTCCAGCGACTCGCCGAAGGGCAGGCTTGTGAGGAGTTGCGCCACCGTCGGAGAGCTGGAGTTGCGCAGGTCGATGTGGTGGAACGTCGGGTCGTAGGCGGCGGCCAACCCCTCGACCTGCCCGTCGTGGTCCTGGCCCGCCACCAGCACGGGGTTGGCGTCGAGCAGTTGCAGGACGGTGTCCATGTTGGCCCGCACCGACTGGAGCAGGCGGGTCAGCTTGGTCAGGTCCTGGTCGAGGCGGCCGCCGTGCTCCACCACCAGGTCGAGGCCGTCGGCCGACAGGCGGGCCAGGGCGTCGACCAGCGTGGCAATGTTCTGGCGCTCGTCGGCCAGCAGGCTCGTGGTGGTGGCGAACTGGTCCATGACCCGGCCCAACTGGCGCTCGCGCGTGCGCAGGGTGGCGGTGAACCGGTCGAAGTTCTCGATGATGCCCACCAGCTCGCCGTCCTTGGCGGCCAGGTTGGTGGTGAGGTCGGCCAGGCCCTTCAGGGCGTCGTTCAGGCCTTGGCCGTTGCCGTCGAGGGCGTCGGCCAGGTTGGTGACGAGGCGGCCGGTGGCGTTGGGGTCGAGGCCGTCGAGGAACTTCTTGAGGGCGGCCAAGGCCTCGTCGGGCTCGGTGGGCACCGACGTGCGCTCGACGGGAATGACGAGGTCCCCTTCGGCACGCGGCGTGCCCGGCGTCCATGCCGGGAAGAGCTGCACGTAGCGCTCGCCGATGAGCGACAGCGGCACGATGGTGGCCTTGACCTCGGCGGGAATCGGCTGGTCGCCGTCGATCGTCATGTCGACGCGGACGCGGGTGCCCTCCACCTCGATCTCGTCCACTGTGCCGGCCGACAGCCCTAGGATCTTCACGTCCGACCGCTCGTAGAGCGAGACGGCCTTGTCGAAGTAGGCGGTCACCTTCTGGCCGTCGCCCGCACCGCCCGGCGAGCACGCGGCCAGCCCGGCGGCGCCCACCGCCAGCACGGCCACCAAGGCGGCGCCCCGCCTCAGCACGGTTGCCCCACTGTGGTCCGATAGGCGCACACGAGGTCGGGGCCCAGGGAGCGGACGTAGATGTCGGCCCACGGGCCGTGCGAGGTGGCCAGCGCCAGGCCGTAGGCGCCGGGGCCGAGCCATGTCAGCGAACGGTCGAGGTCGGCCTGGCGGCGGTCGAGGATGTCGATGGCCGTGTGGACGGTGTCGAGGATGGCGTCGATGTTCGAGCGCGAGGTGGTGATGACGGAGGCCAACTGGTCGAAGGCCCCGGCCCCCTCGCTCAGCCCGGCGGCGATGTCGGCCTTGCGCCGCTCGACCAGCGTGAGGATGCCTTGGCTCTGGTCGATGAGGTTGACGAGGGTCCGGTCCTTCTCGGCCAAGGTGCCCGACAGCGACTCGAACCGCTCGAAGAGCTGGCGCAACTGGGTGTCGCGCTGGTTGACGGCGGCTGACACCTCGGTGATGCCCTCCACCAGTTGCCGCACGGTGTCCTGCTTGCCCTCGGTGATGTCGGCCAGGTCGGTGATGAAGCGGTTCAGCTTGTCGGTGTCGGTCTGCTGGGCGGCGTGGGTGCCGATGCGGGTCAGCTCGAAGACGTCGAACGGGGTCTTGGTCCGCTCCAGCGGGATGCGGCGGCGTTCGGGGGGCAGCGTCTCCAGGTAGGGCTCCACCACGGGGCCGTCGAGGCGCACGAACTTGGTGCCGAGCAGCGTCTCCAGCGCCACCTCGGCGCTCGTCTCCGGGCCGAGCTCGACGCCGTGATCGACCACCATGTCGACGACGACGTTGCCCTCGCCGGGGTTGGCCCGCACCCCGGAGACCCGGCCCGCTCGCACGCCCGCCACCCGCACGTCGTCGCCGGCGCGGATGCCCGCAGCGTCCTTGAACACCGCCTGCACCTCGTAGGTGTTCTCCAGCAGGTGGAAGATGCCGACCATGAAGGCGGCGCCGGTGGCCGCGGCAATCACGAGCACCGAGACGATGCCGATGACGTAGGGGTTGCGGTCGGCGAACGACTTCACGGCCGCGCCCCCAGCAGTTGGCGCACGGCAGTCGCCCCGCTGGACGACGGGATGAACGGTGTCGCCTGGAGGTTGTCCTCCCGGGGCTCGCATGTCGTCTGGCCCGGGACGGACCTGGACTCGGGGTAGAAGAACTTGCCGCACGGGATGATCTGGTTGAGCCACTCGCCGTAGCGGCTGGCGGCGAACAGCTTGGTGGCCGCCTCGTCGAGCTGGACGAGCGTGTCGTCCAGTGTGGGCAGCTTGCGGCCCACCTCGTCGGTGACGACGCGCAGCCCGGTGAGGATGCCCTCGATCTCTGTGCGGTTGCGAGAGAGGAGGAAGCCGAGGTTGTTGGAGAAGCCGGACAGGTCGGTGACCGCCCGGTCGAGGACGGCGGTGTTGTCGCTGAAGGTCTGGGCCAGCTTCACCAGGTTGTCGAGCACCACCCGGATCTGCTGGTCGCGGCTGGTGATGGTGCCCGCCACCTCGTTGAGGTTCTCGATCATGCGGCCGATGGCTTCGTCGCGGGTGGCCAGGCCCGAGGTGAGGCGGGCCAGGTCGTCGAGCGCCCGCGACACCTTGGCCTGGTTGCCGTCGAGGGCGCCCACGATGGCGTCGAGAAAGGTGTTGACCTGGGCCGGGTCGATGGCCTGCACGATCGGTCCGAGCCGGTTGAACAGCTCACCCAGGTCGATGACCGACTTGGTGCGCTCCACGCGGTCGCCGTCCTGGAGCACCGTCGCCGCGTTGCCCGGGTAGAGGTAGACGTAGCGCTGGCCCAGGAGGTTGCGCCACCGGACGGCGGCCTGGGTGTCGGTGGGCAGGCGCAGGCCGTCGCGCACCTGGAAGCGCACCACCGCCTGGCCCTTCTCGATGTCGATCCCCACCACCTTGCCGACGCGCACGCCCGCCACCTTGACGTTGTCGTCCTGCAGCAGCCCGGTGACGTCGTCGAACGTGGCGGTCAGTTCGTAGCTGTCGTCGAACGGGCCCAGGTTCTCGATGCGGATGTTGCCGATGGTGAATCCCAGGTAGGCGGTGAACCCGAGGCACACCAGGATGAAGGCGGCCAGCTTGACCATCGTCGCTTTCACTGGAGCAGCCCCCCCAGGAGGTCGACGACGGCCTGGGCGCCCGTGGTCGACAGGGGCAGATCGAGCGGGAGCGGGAGGCCGGGCGCACCGGGGACGGCAGGCGGGGCGCTCGCCGAGCCGGCCGGACCGTCGGGCGCGGCTGCTCCTCCACTGCCGGTGGAGGAACCGCCCGGCGGCGCCGGGCAGCGGTGGCGTCCCTGCGGGCACTCCTCGCCTGTGACGAACTTGATGCCGGCCAACCGGGTGCCGTTTCCGTAGTCGAGGTGGCCGACGCGGGTGAGCGCCTCGAAGAACTGGCGCAGGCCGAGCACCAACGGGGGGATCTGGCCCCGCCGGTCGTAGACGGTCTGGATGGTCTTGCCGCCCTCGGTGACGGCCTTCACCTGGAACGACTCGTTGGCCTCCAGGAGCTCGGCCAGGTCGCCGGTGAAGCGGGCCGTCTCGTCGAGGAGGGCGCCCAGCTCGTCGCTGCGGTCGTTGAGCGGGGGCAGGGCGATGTTGAGGTCGCGGGCGGCGGCCACCAGGTCGTCGCCCCGGTCGGCCAGCTCGTCGGAGAGCAGCGCCAAGTCGTCGAGGAACTGCTTCACGTCGAGGTCGTGGCGGGCCTGGATGTCGGCCAGGATGGCGAAGTTGCCGATCTGCCGGTTGATGGCCGGCCCCTCCCCTCGCCCACCCTCGGCCAGGGTGTCGAGGATCACCGTGAGCTCCTCCGGCTGGACCGCCTGGAGGATGGGATAGAGCCGGCTGAGCACCTTCTCCAGCTCGAAGCCGCCGACCGTCTTGTCGATCATGTCCTCGTCGCCCAGGAAGGGGCCGGTGGACTCGTTGGGGCCGGGGTCGATATCGACGAACTTCTCGCCGAAGAGCGTCTTGGGCCGGATGGTGGCCGTCGACCCCACCGGGATGCGCTCGTCCTTGTCGATGTCGAGGCGGACCAGCGCCCGGCCGTCGCGCAGGCGGACCTTCTTGACCCGGCCCACGTCGACGCCGTGGATCTTCACGTCGGACTCGGACTGGAGGCCCTGGCCCGCCGAGGTGAAGGAGGCCTCGAGCTGGTAGCGGGGCTTGAGGGCGCCCACCGCCACCTTGACCCCGAAGTAGGTGGACGAGGCCAGGAACAGCATCGAGATCAGCCCGGCGGCGATGCGGAAGCGGCGCTCGTTCATGCGCAGGAACCTCATGGCGCGCTACCCCGCAATTTTCACGGTGTTGCCGCCGCCCCAGAACAGCAGGGACATGACGAGGTTGATGAGGACGACGGCCACGATGCTGAGGCGGATGGCCCGGCCCACGGCCACGCCGACGCCTGCCGGGCCGCCGGTGGCGTAGTAGCCGTAGTAGCAGTGGATGAGGCTGACGACGACGGCGAACACGCACGCCTTCGCCAGCGAGTAGGCCACGTCGATGGGCGGCAGGTAGAGCCGGAAGTAGTGCTCGTACACACCCGGTGACAGCCCGAAGAACTTGGTGGTCACGATCTCGGTGGCGAAGAAGCTGGCGTACAGCGAGAAGAGGTACAGCGGGATGATGCATACCAGGGCGGCCAGCACCCGGGTGCACACCAGGTAGACGAACGACGGGACGGACATGACCTCGAGGGCGTCGATCTCGTCGGAGATGCGCATGGCCCCCAGCTCGGCGGTGAAGCCCGCGCCCACCTGGGCGGCGAAGGCCACGCCGGCGATGAGGGGCGTGACCTCCCGGGTGTTGGCGAAGCTGCCAACCAAGCCGGTGAAGGCCTCGGCACCGATCTGCTGGAGGCCCTTGTAGCCCTGGAGGCCCACCT
>JAHWLA010000001.1:16149-40758 GCA_019347595.1 Actinomycetota bacterium | reverse complement strand
CGGGCCGACGACCGGGCAGAGGATCGCCGAGTGACCCGCGGTCGGTGCAGCGGGCTCCACGCCCGCCGGCGATCCCGGACCGACACCACCGGTGCCGAACACGGTCCCGGCAGCGGCCGCGACGAACAGGACCGGCACGAGGAGTAGGGTGACTGCCGCTGCGATCGCAACGATCATGCGGCGTCCTCCTCGTCGAGAAGTTCGGCCGGGTCCGTCGTGACCAAGGGGTGCTCGACCGGGGATGCGAGCGAGCGAAAGGCCACGCGGTCGGTCCCGCCCAGGAGCAGGCCCTCTCCCGTTCTCGCCGTCAGGAGGAAGCGCTGCTCGCCCTCCGACAGCCGGAAGGCCTCGGCCAGGACGGGCATGGCCTGGGGCGCCTGGCGGAGGAGGACCTGGGTGGCGGCGTTGGACACGACGGCCAACCCGAGGTCGGAGCCGAGCACGTCGGCGGCGTCCTGGGTGGTCACGGTCAGCCCGCACCAGTGTTTGCGGGCGCCTTTCGCCAGCCTGTAAAGGAAACGGGCCCCCGCGTCCTGGCGCATCAGCCACCACCCCTCGTCGACCACGACGAGTCGCCGGGCCCGGTGCGCGGGGTCGGTCACGCGGCGCCACACGGCGTCGAGGACGAGCAGTACGCCCGCCCCCTTCATCTCGTCGGGCAGGTCGCGCAGCGAGAAGACGACGAGATGGCCCTCCGGGCGGGTCGTGGTGGCGCCGTCGAAGAGCAGGCGGTGGGATCCCGACGTGAACGGACCCAGTCGTTCGGCCAGTCGCCGCCCGGCGGCGTCGACATCGGAGGCGAGAGTGGACACGAGGTCGGCCAACACGGGCGCGGGCCTGCCGTGGGTACGGGCGTCGCCGGTGATGCCCTTGGCGGCGTAGGCCGAGATGACGGCGCGGTCGAGGCTGGCCCGCTCCGACGCGTCCAGCGAGGCGCCCAGCAGCACCGCGACCAGCGTGTGCACGAACATGACGCGGCGATCGAGGGCGTCGGGCTCGTCGGTCAGGTCGAAGGGGTTGAGCCGCACGCCGGAGGACCCGAGGCGGATGGTCGTGCCCCCGACGGCGTCCGCCAGCCGTGCGTACTCGTCCTCGGGGTCGACCACGACCGCCTCGACGCCGCGGTACAGCGAGCGCAGGAGCTCGAGCTTGGTCAGGTAGCTCTTGCCCGCCCCGCTGCGGGCCAGCACCACCGCGTTCTGGTTGGGCTGGGCGAAGCGGTCCCAGCAGACGAGGCCCCCGGTGCGGGCGTTGAGGCCCCAGAGGACCCCGCCCGCCTCCGACGGCTCGGCCGACGCGAAGGGGAAGCCGGCGGCGAGCGCGGCAGTGTCCACCGTCCGGCGCATGCGCAGGAGGTCGAGCCCCAGGGGCAGGGTCGTCAGCCAGCCCTCGAGGGACCGGAAGGTGGCGGGCACCGCGTCGAGCAGCAGGGAGTCGAGAACGCTGCGGAGCCGCTCCACCTCGACGGCCGCCGCCTCGTCGTCGGCGCCGCGCACGGTGGCGTAGAGGCCCAGCGAGAACAGGCGTCCCTCGCCGCGGGCCAGACGGTGGGCCAGCTCGCGGGCGTCATCGGCGGCGGCCTCGATGACGGGGTCGACGAGCCGGCCGCGGGAGGAGTCGAGGCGGCGGCTCGACTCGAAGCGCGCGAGCTGGCGCCGGAGGCGCTCGGCCGCCGTCTTGGGAGGCACCGGCTCGATGTGGACGCTCACGTCCACGGGCCCGGCATGGGTCACCACCGGCTCGAGCCAGCCGAGGCGCACCTCGTGCGGGTAGCCCACCACCGCCACCGTCCGCCGTACGCCGCCGCCCACACCGAGGTGCCGGGGGAAGACCTCGGCGGACTCGACCAGTGGCAGGCCGACGCCCCGACTCCGACGACGCCGGATCGGCAACGGCGACCTCATGCGACCGCTCCCCGGACCACCTCGTCGTCGGGCCAATCGAGCACCGACTCGCTGACGGGGGCGTCGGGGTCGGCTGCCCGGGCCAGCGCCGAGGCAGCGGCGGCCCGGTCGAGCGGGGTGACGGCGACACCGGCGGCCCCGAGGGCCGAAGCGGCGTCGTCGGCCCGCCGATGGAGCGCAGCGGCGACGGCGGCGTCGGGGCGGCCGTGGTCACGGAAGACGAGCAGGACTTCGCGGCGAAGCACGTCGTGGCGGGCGGCCAATCCGGCCAGGAAGGCGGCGTGGTCCCGGGCCGCGGCCTCCAGCGCCGGGTGTCGCAGCGAGGGGGCCTCGCGTTCGATTTCCTGCACGAGGTGCTCGACGTCGACCCGCTCGGCGCGGACGAGGACCTGGACGGGAGCGGACAGCGAGTTCAGCCAGCTCGCCATCGTGGCCACGAGGGCTTGCTGCTCCTCGGGCGTGCGCAGGCCGAAGTTCAACGAGGAGGACCGGCACACCAGGGCCGAGCCCGCGGCGCCGAGGTCGACCACGTCGTCGACGAGTCCCTCCACCGGGAGCTCGAGCACACCCAATCTCCTCCGACGCCTGATGGGATTGCGGGTCAGTCCCTCGGGTGCCGGGACGAGCTGCGACGGGCGGATGAGCCGGCGGATCCCCAGCCAGGCCAGACGGTCGCCGGACAGGCCGTCGAGGCGGCCGAAGGCCATGGCCAGGCAGAGCACGACGGGCGGGCCGACGACGGCGAC
Source organism: Actinomycetota bacterium (assembly GCA_019347595.1). Taxonomy (GTDB): domain Bacteria; phylum Actinomycetota; class Acidimicrobiia; order Acidimicrobiales; family JAHWLA01; genus JAHWLA01. Next base: position 38,108 of record JAHWLA010000001.1, on the reverse strand, counting down.
GAGCCCGGGGCCCGGCACCAGCCCGCGCAGGGTGTCGAGGGCCACGGCGGCGACGGCCACACCGGCGGCCAGGACGAGCAGTTGGCGGCCGGTGAGCCCGGACAGGAGGCGGTCCTCGCGGTCGACGTCGGCGGGGATGCGAACCGATGTCACGAGGCCGCCTTGGTCACGGCGCCGATACCGCCGGACACGACGCGGCTGCCGACCTGCTGGGTGATGGTGTTGGACGACCGGGGGGCGAAGATCAGTCGGCCCGCGTAACTCGGGATCCGCAGCATCAGGAAGAGCAGCGAGCCGACCAGGAGAAGGTCCATCAGCCCCCCACCGGGCATGCCCGCCAGGGAGCTTCCGTCGTCGTGGAAGAAGACGCGCAGGGTTGCCGACATCACGAGCGACTGGCAGACCTGGATGCCGAGGCAGCCGACGAGGTTCCGCCACCACAGCCGTGCCGCGCCCTCGAGCTGGGGGACGGCGTGCGCGATCAGGAACAGGGGCGCAGCGCCGACGAGGACCACGATGTTGGCCACGCGCGCCAGATAGGTGCAGAGCACCCCGATACCGAGGGCGGCCACCGCGATGCCGAGGATGGCGAGGAAGATGTTCCCGCCCGCGATGACCCCCAGCACGATGTGGAACAGGCCCTCGGTCGCCATGTGGCCCGACTTCGGGTCGAAGTCGCCGAGGAACCCCGCCGACAGGGCGTTGGCCGCCCTGATGAGCATCCCCGCGAAGCCGAGGCTGGTGTGGGCCGCGACCACGGCGAAGAGGAGTCGCGGCGCGACCTCCTTCATGGTGGTGCGGGTCTGCACCGTTTCGTGGCCCATGAGGACCAGGCCTGCGATCACGACGAACAGGACGAGCACGGTGTCGGCGAGGACGAGCGAATACGTCCAGTAGTCCCGGACGGTCCCCGGCACGGTGACGTCGGGAGTGGCGAAGACGGTGTCCGCCAGCAGTTTGAGGATCGGGTCCAGCGCGGCGCGGGCCAGCGACAGAAACCAACCGTCGAGGACGCGCCGGACTGGTCCCCAGACGAAGTCCCACCCGGATCCGGCGACCTCGCGATTGCGGAGTTCCTCCCGGGGACAAGGGGGAACGACCGATCCCCGACCGCCGACGGCCCTGTCTCGGCAGCGTTTGTCCTTTGCCGGGGCTTCCTTTGCCGGGGCTTCCTTTGCCGGGGCCTCCTTGCCCTCGTCTGTCGACGCAGCATCGGGGCTGCCGGCTTCGGTGCCGTCGGCCGGCGGTGTCTCGGGGGCCTCGTCTGCCGTCGGCTGCTCGGCCTCAACGGGGTACGCGCCTGCCTCCGGCGCGAACTCCGCCGACGGGTCGTACGAGGTGCTGGGCGTGTTCGCCGCAGGGTCCGTCGTCTCCTGGGCGGCAACCGATCGCCAGCCCCCCAGAACTCCGAGCGTCACCAACGCCACGGCGACGATCGCCCGCGGCCTCATCCGACGATCCCCGACAGTGCTGTGAGCACGAGGGGCGCCAGCACCATCAGCGAGTAGCCGATGACGGTCGCCCGCAGAATGAGCTTGGCTCGCTCGACCTGAGCCGGATTCCCGGCCGAGAAGAGATAGAAGACGCCGGCGACGGTGAGGGCGAGGATGGCCAGTGCAGTGGCAAATCCCAACAGCCAGGTCTGGAAGCCATCGACGACCGCCTTCAGGTCGGGTGGAGGAGCACCCTTGACGGTGGTGGTGGTGGTGCTGGTCGTGGTGGCCGTCTGCGCCGACACCGGTGACGCGGCGACAACGGCGATCAATGTCGTCACGGCCGCGCAGATCGACGCGCGAACTGCGGAGATGTCACGCCTCCAAAGCGGGTTGGCATGGGCTGCGATCTGGATCGGTCGCGTCGTCGAGGTCAACGTCCTGTCCTTCAGTCGGTGCGATGGTCAGGACGTCGAAGCCGGGTCGGGCGAGCCTGCGGGACGGGAGCTGTCCTCTGTCTCAGTGCGCTCGGTGTCCACGTGGCGCCCATGCCCCGTCGACTCGCCTGCGGGTTCCGGCTTCGACGTCCCGCACCTTCTAAAGCAAGGTTTTTGGGCCGTTTTGCACGGAGGTTTTTCGTCGGCCACCCATTTCGCGAGCTGTTGCTCGGCGCGATACCGCCGCATGCGCAGGCTGTTGTGAGGCTCGCCAAGTAGCTCCGCGTACAGGCGGACTGACACTCGTTCGAGCCGCGTTTCCCTGATGAGGTCGACTTCTGCCGCGCTCAGGACGCCCGCTTCGCACGCCTCGACGAGGACGAGCTCGGGGTGGCCCGAGATGGCGGGAACCAGGGGCCAGACCAAGTGCGTTGCGTCGCACCGGGTGATCTCGTCACGGCCATCCGCCCGCAACGGCGTGGTCCCTCGCATCCGGCTTCTCGCGCTCGCGGGGTTGGCCTCAGCGAGTTCGTGATCCAGAAACCGATCGGCACTTCGGCGCGCGGCCCAGATCAGGTGCATGGCGATGCGCTCACGGTCCAGGCGTGTCGTCCGCAACGCCTCGAACAACCCGGTGAGAGCTTCGGTCTGAAGGTCGGCTCTTTGCTGCGGGCACGAACGCAGGAGCGGGCCGACGACGGCGCGCACCCCGGGCAGCAGCACGCCTGCCGCGACAGTTCTCCAGGGTTCGCCGCCGCGTGCCCTACGTACGAGTTCGGCGAGCACCCGGTTCCGCGCCTCATGGCCGGTGCCGCTACGGAGCAACGTTGCTCGGATCTCGAGGAGTGGGACGGCCCGTCCGGCGTCATTCGGTCCCAGCAGAGAACCGGGCATGCAGAGACTGGGGCGCTCGCAAAGGCCTCGAAAACTGCGCTCGACCAGGTCGAAGGGATCTTGTTCGGTGATCACGACGGTCTCCTTGGTGTGAGGGACCGCCGGATCGCGCCACAAGGCCGCTGGATCACTGCTCGATCAGGACTGGATCGCGCGTGCCGACCGTGGCGATCCAGCCTTTGTCGAGCACTGATCCAGCGCTGGTCGCGCCGTGGGCGGGCGATCTACTGACCCGTCCAGCAGGGACAACATCAGTCCCGCGGTGTCGGGGCCTTGCTGGTCGAGCTGGCCCCGTCGTTTCAGTGACCCGTTCAGGTGAAAGGCATCTCGCGCTGCGATCAGAAGCAGATCAAACGGCTGGCAGCAGGCGATCCAGTCTTGATCCAGCAATTGTCCAGCGCGGATTCAGCTCGGGATCGCTGGCGAAGGGCCGCCCCGACATCGCTGGCGCCGAGAGGGAGGGCGACTGTGCGCAGCTATGCCGACTCAGAGCGTCCGTCGAGCTCTCGTTCAGCTCGAAGGCTCCTTGGGCAGTCCCAACACCCGCTCACCGATGATGTTGCGCATCACCTCGTCGGTGCCGCCTGCGATTCGCACCCCGGGCACGCCGAGCACGAACTCGGACCAGGCGTACGTGCCCCACTCGCCCAGGTCGGCAACCAGCTTCGGCCCCAGGGCCTGCTCTACGAGCCGGGCGACCCGCTGCATGTTCTGCGTGAGGGCCAGCTTGGCTGTCGACAGCTCCGGCCCGGGCACCCCGCCGGCGTTCAACGTGGCCATCGCCCGCAGCGTGGTGTAGCGGGCAGCGGATGCGTGCACGTATATGTCGGCCAGGCGCTGACGGAGCAGTGGGTCCTTGGCCTTGCCCACGTGACGAAGCAGCTCCGTCAGGCGGACGATCCCCATCGCGCTTGCGCCTACCGCCAGCCCGCCGCCGCCGATGGCGGCCCGCTAGCTCATCAACGTCGTGAGCGCCACCGTCCAGCCGCCGTTCACGCCGCCCAGTCGGTGGTCATCGGGCACCCGCACCTCGGTGAAGAAGACTTCGTTGAAGGAGGCGCCACCCGTCATCTGGCGCAGCGGCCGCACCTCCACGCCGGGCGCTCGCATGTCGATGACGAACCCGGTGAGCCCCTTGTGCTTCGGCGCGTCGGGGTCGGTGCGGCAGATGATCTCGCCGATGTCGGCGTACTGGGCGCCCGAGGTCCACACCTTCTGCCCGGTGACGATCCACTCGTCGCCGTCGCGCTCGGCCCGCGTCTGCACCGACGCCAGGTCGGAGCCCGCGCCGGGCTCGCTGAAAAGCTGGCAGGCGATCACGTCGCCTCGGTACATCGCCCGCAGATAGCGCTGCTTGGCCACGTCCGTGCCGTGCGCCAGGATCGTGGGGGCGATCATCCCGAGGCCGATGCCGAACGGCATCGTCGACGGCACGTCGTAGCGGCCCATCAACGCCTGCCAGGCCTGCTCGTACGAGCTCGGGAGCTCGCGGCCTCCGTACTGCGCCGGCCCGCTGATCCATCCGAAGCCAGCGTCGAACACCGTTGTGCGCCAGGCCTGCGCCTCGGCCCCCTCGGACCGCTCATCCTCGGGAGTCTTGTGGGCAAAGATTGCGACGCTGTCGGATCCGTCGCCCCATGCGAAGGGCCCGTCGCCCTTCGGGTCGGCGTTGAACGCAAGGAACGCCGTTGCCTCTTCGAGGAACTCGTCCAACGTTGGCATCAAATCCCCCACCTGTCGATGGCCGAGAAGTCGGTTAGGTTCCGTCGAGCGCCTTGCGCAACCGGGGCGGTGCGGTCATCCGCCACGCCTCCACCAACAACTCTTGGACTTCGCCGGCGTCGGCACGTTCCACCGTGATGCCGACCCAACGTCCGCCCCAGACGTCTGCGTACACGTCGGGACTTCGCTCTACCAACGAGCGCAATTCGTCACGATCGACCTTCACATTCAACTGGCCACCCTGCGCTGGCTGGGTGGCGAAGATCTTGCCTGCGACCCTGAAGTCAGGGGTTCCCCGATGCTCCCCCGCCGTGGTATCGGGAAGCGAGAGCGCGAAGGCTCGCGCGGCGTCGTCGGTCAATTTTCGTCGTCGAGTGGTCACCCAGCAGGCCCTCCTGCCCTTTGCGCGCGTCCCATAGCTATGTGCTCACTTCCTTACCGTTGCAACCATTGTGGTCTTCGGAGTTGGGACGCGTCGGAGGGCATCTCATTGGTACTTCGTGTTGCACCGACGAACGGATAGTGGGATGACCTGCCGTCGTGGCGATGCACACCACGGGTGCTGCGCGTCGAGGTGTGTTATCCCTCCCCTAATGGGGTGCCAAAGGAGACGTGAAGTTGTCTGCACTGACCGATGACGTCTCGCCTCCCCCGGCAGCCGAGGACACCGCCGGACGCCGATTGTCCCCGACGGTCGGTCTCACGTGTGCAGCCCTCCCTGGCGAAGGCTCGCTGAAGCGGGGAGCGGGGAGGTCGTGGGAAGCCCACCCGAGATGGGTGATCGTCGAGACGATCGGCGACATGGCTGGCGAAGACATCGCCTCTCGACTGTGCGACACGGACACCAACGACAGTGAGCTTCACGATGCGCAGCTGGACGCCTTCGCATTCGGTCTTGTCGTTCTCCAGGCCTGTCGCGACGCCGGCCTGCAACCGGACTTCTACGCAGGACAGGGCGCCGCCGCGTACGCCGCCCTCGTCGCCGCCAATGTGCTCGGGCTTGAGGAGAGTGTCCGCTTGGTGCTCGCGCGACGGGACGCCATTCGTGTGGCCTCCCAAAGCCGTCCGGGAGCAACGGCGCGCATCGACGGACTGGACGAGGACGAGCTCGAGGCGGTGTGCGCACTCACCGACAGGCGTGTCTGGGTATCGGCGTACCGGGGTCCGGCGTCCGTCTGGGTCGGTGGCGAACGAGAGGATGTCGCCCACGTATGTCAGATCGCCCTCGACCGGGGCGCCCGATCCGCACATGTCCTCTCCACGACTGCCGCCTACAACACGCCGCTTATGGCGCCTGCTCGTGACCTGCTCCTGCCGGCGCTCTCCACTGTCCGCTTCTCCGAGGCGCGCCGACCGGTGGTGGCAAACTGCGATGGGCGGCCTCATCAAAAGCGCGAGGCGTGGACGGACCTCCTCGCCGCCGAGGTGTGCAATCCGTTGCGCTGGCGGCAGGGGATTCACCGCCTGGCCACGTTGGGCGTGGACACGTTTCTCGACCTTGGCTCGACGGACGGCAAAGAATTCGCCTCGGCAGCGGGGACATCGAGCCGGGCACTGACCATCGAGGCACCCGGGGATGTCGAGTCTGCAGCCGCCGCGGTGACGTCTGCCCGACACGCTCTCTCGATCGGGGAAGGGCTCGACGTAGCTGAGCGCTTGGTCGTCAGTCATGTCACCGGCGTCTTCATGCCACTTCCGGCGCAGCTCGTGACCACCGAGGGCGAGATCGTGCGCAAGGGCGACACCATCGCTAGGGTGGCCGGGGAGCCGTTGACGTCGCCATTCACCGGATGGCTCATGGGCCTTCTTGCTCTTCCGGGCGAGCGGGTTCGTCAGGGTCAGCCGATTGCATGGCTGCGGTCTATCTAGTCACCAGGCCCGAAGAGGACCTCATCGCGTCGCAGCACGACCAACGTCGACATCGGCGACGTCAGATGAGGAGCAGCAGCCGAATCGTGCGTGATGACGAAGAGTCCCATGGATTCGACGGCGTAGGGCCGCCAGGGGAAGTGGTTCAGTCCCTCGTTCTGTGCCTCGTGATCGTCGAGATGCCTGACGCCGGGAACGCGGCGCTCGTCCCGGCGATCCTGGATCGAGTGCGCCAACTGGCCGCGACGCGTATCAACGAAGACGTCTCACCGATCTGGTTCGCCGACACGCTCGCCATGGCAACGCCCGTCTCCGTGCTGGCCGGCAACGGTTTCCAAGAGCTTCTTCGCGTTGCAGGATCGGCGCAGTTGCTGCTGGCATTCCAGGGGGTGCTGACGCGAGGCACGATCACCGTGGCCCCACATGCGCTCGCCAATCGCTTCGTCGGTGGTCCAGGCCTGGACGAGGTGCAAGACGTCATCGCCGCCGACACGCGGCCTTGCATCGAGCTGACCCCGAGTGCCGCGGATTTCGCACATGCCCACGTGCGCGGGCCAAAGGCGCCGCGGACGCAGGGCGACAGCCTCCTCGTGGTCGACGACCGCGGGGTGGCGCTGGTCAACTACCTCGCCACCGCGCCGCTAGTGGCAGGCGCGGGCCAATCCGTCGAAGCCGTGGTCGAAGACCACCGTGACCACGTGGCCTACGGATTGGGTGCCACGTTCGGCGACGACCTGGCCTGGGGGCGCTACGAGTGGGCGGCCGGGTATCACAACGCCTGGTGTGCCGAACAGGGGCTACTCGAGCTAGCCCTCCCCGCCGTCCCCACGACCCACGACTTCACCTTCCTGACCTGACGATCACTGGAGCGGGACGGCGACGGCCGTCACGACCAACCCGTGATCCACACGGAACAGGCCCGAGAAGTGATCGACGCGGACACCATCGACATGCGGCGTCGGCACCAGCACGTCAGCGGTGAACCGGCCCGCCGTCGGCTCGAACGACAACCGCGCGTCGTGGAAGCCGAGCCAGCACCGAGTGAGAGGGAACCACGCCTTGAAGACACTCTCCTTGGCGCTGAAGAGCACCCGATCCCAAGGAACGGTGCCCGCCATCCGACGCAGGCATGCTCGCTCCTCGGGCCGGGCGACCTGCTCGAGAACCCCCTCGGGAAGCGGCTCGGCGGGCTCGGCGTCAATGCCGACAGACGCCATGTGGTCACGACGTGCGACGGCGGCGCCCACGTACCCATCGCAATGCGTGATGCTGCCCACCACGTCCGATGGCCACAGAGGCTCGCGGTCGGGCCCTCGCCCGATGGCGACGCCCGGCAGGCCCAAGCAATCCAGCGCCATCCGGGCGCATCTGCGCGCCGTCGCGAACTCCCGCAGTCGGCCATCGGACGCTCGGCCCAGCGCCGACATCTCGGCAGGCAGGCAATCGGCCGGCGGCCGTGGCCCGACATGCTCGACCACCGCGACTGCGGCGGGCAGCAGGCCGTCCATCGGAGTCGTACCTCTCATGCCGGAACGACGGCCAAGGGCACTGCGAGGAAGCCGCGGAAGGTGGGGCTCGACGTGGATACGAACTCGCCCGCGGGCTCGAGCACCGAGAACCGGCGGGCCAACTCGTCGAGGGCGACGGTGGCGGACAGACGGGCTGCCGTCCGTCCGATGCATTCGTGCAGCCCGCCGCCGAACGAGAGATGGGGGTTGGGGGACCGGCTCGGCACGAACCGGTTGGCGGCGGGGAACACAGTTTCGTCGCGGTTGGCCGACCCGAGGAGCAGCGCCACGACTCGCCCCGGCCGCAACACCCGGCCGCCGATCGAGAGCGGCTCCCGCACGTAGCGCAGCACCACCTGGACGGGCGACTCGAAGCGAAGCACCTCGTCGACGGTCGAGCCCAGCAGCGCCGGACAACGGCGCAACTCGGCCCAAGCCTGCGGGTGGTGGGCCAGGGTGGCGCACCCGTTGGTGACGGCGTGCATCGAGGTCTCGCAGGCGGCCAACACGAGCACCACGGCGTTGTCGATCACGTCGTCGTCGGAGAGCGAGAGCTTGGGGGCGACACCGAGCAACGCGGACAGCACATCGTCGCGGTCGGGTCCGAGGCCCCGCCGTCGGGCTTGCACGATACGTTCAAGGATGGCCCGGAGGCGCACGACCCCGGCGTCCGGGTCCTGTCGCTCCCCTGTGCGGCCCGGGGTTTCCATGCCCTCGGCCAGCACCCGCCTGCCTCTCGAACCCCACTCGACGTCGCCGACCAACGCCAACGCCTCGGCTCGCTCCTCGCCCTCAACCCCGAGGAGGTCGAGCACCACGAACGGCGCCAGCAGCATGGCGAGGTCCCCCACCGCATCGAGGGCGCCGATCTCCTGGGCGGGTGCCAGCAGGCGCGCCACCTCCGCTCGCACTCGATCCTGCATCCCTCCGGCGACGTGGCGGCGAACGGCCTCGGCCAGGAAGGCCCCGACCTCACCGTTGTTCCGGGCCAGTTGGTCACCTTGCAGGATCCGGCCGACCTCACCGTCGCCCAGCACGAACCGCTGATACTCCGGTGGGAAACGATTGGCCAACTCGGGTGCCTTGAGCAACGCGTAGACATGCTCGTAGCGCGCCGCGGCCCACTGCCCCGGGCCGCTCCGACACAGCTCGCCGGACCGTCGGAGTTCGGCGTACACGCCGTAGCGGTCCCCGGCCAGGCGGGGGTCGCTCCAGTCGAAGCGGGGCGGCTGCCCGCCTACGAGCACGGCCTCCCGAGCGGTGTCGCTCACGGAGTGGCCGCCCACGTCTCCAAGGGGACCGACTGGCGCAGCGCGTCCACGACTGCTTCGACTACCTCCGCCAACAGCGGGACGAGGTAGAAGTGGTCACCCGGGAACACGCGCACGTCGAACGAGTCGGACGTGCAGGCGCGCCACGACCCCATCTCGTCCACCGACGCCTCGGGGTCGACATCGCCGACGAAGGCGGTGATGGGCACGGTGAGGGGGCGGGCGGCAGCCGGGCGGTAGGTCTCGGCCATGCGGTAATCGTGGCGTAGCGTCGACAGCACGATCGCCCGCAGCTCGGGGTGGTCGAACACGCCCTCTCGAGTGCCACCGAGCTGCGCGACGTCGGCGCAGAGCGCGTCGTCATCCGCCAGGTGCTTGGCCCCGGGCCGCAGGCGCGCCGGCCCCGGCCGCCCCGAGACGAACAGCCGGACGAGCGGCGGCCGGCCCGATGCCTCCAGCCGGAGAGCCGTCTCGTGCGCCACCGAGGCCCCCAGACTGTGGCCGAACAGGGCCGTGGGCCGGTCGAGGAGCGGGCGCAGGGCGTGGGCCACGCGACCGGCCAGGTCGGCCAGCGAGGCCGGGTGCGGTTCGTGGAGGCGGTCCTCGCGTCCGGGATACTGCACCACCGCCAGCTCGACGGCCGCCGGCAGCCGGTCGGCCCAGGCCCGGTAGAAGCTTGCCGCCCCGCCGGCGTGCGGGAAGAGCACCAGCCGGGCCGTGGCGCCCGGACGAGGGCACGGCGTCCGTACCCACGCCCGCGTGGCGCTGGACACCGTCGTCGATGCCGTGGTCACGGCATGGCCTCCGCCTGGATGCCCGCCTTCTCCATTGCGAGCAGGTCGTCGACGTCGAGGGGCCGCGGCTCGTCCGCCCTCAGCAGGTCGGGAGGGCCCAGCCGCTCGGTGATGTCGTCCCACAGCCGACACAGGGAGAGGTGGTGCTGGCCACGGCGCAGGGCGTCCTCGCCCGCAAGGGCAGCGGCGCGGAGCTCAAGGAGGGCGCGGCGCACACCCGCGGGCCAGGCGGCCTGGAACAGTTCGGCGAACGAGTCGGCCTGCGGCGGGCCGAAGGTGACGGCGGAGGCCTGGGCCAGCTCCGGCGTGACCTCCACCGAGAAGTGGGGCGGCGCGTCGGGGTCGCGCGGCTGGCGCGGATAGGTCGGCCGCGGCGTCCACACGACGGGGCCGTGGGTGTTGAGCAGGGTGAGGTTCCCGGCCTCCGCGCCGATCGACACCCGGTGCATGAGGTGGGCGTGGTTGTCGGGGTCCGACGGATCGAGTTGGTTCTGCACTCGAAGCACCCACGGCACGCCGCCGACCTCGCCCTCGAGGGTCCGGAACGACGGCACGCCGTCGGGCTCGTCTGCCGACGCTACCCGCAGCGTCCACGGTCGCACGCCCCGCAGGGCCCGGCCCACGATGTCGAGCAGCGCGTAGGCAAGCTGGAAGCCGCACGCGGCGTCGACGTACAGCGGCGGCTGTCGACGGAGGAGCTCGTGGGCCATACCGAGGAACCGGCGCACAGGCGCCACGTGCACGTAGAAGGAGTTGAGGTCGTAGACCACGCCGTGCTCGCGGGCGGTCCGGAGGCACGCCGCCAGCTCATCATGGTGGAGCGGGTGCTCCTGGATGACGTGGATGCCGCGCGCCATCAGCGTTCGGGCCAGCTCGGCGCCCCGCCCACCGAGCAGAGCCGAGCGCACGACCACGCAGGCAATGTCGACATCGTCGGGTAGCTGGTCGGGGTCGGTGTAGAGCGGTACGCCGTAGTGGTTGGCGCACGCCTGAGAACGCGCGCTTCCCTTCCCCAGCACGCCCGCCAGGACCAGCCTGCGGTCGGGGACGCGGAACGACTCCAGGTACACCTGTCCGAAGGTGGTGCCGCAGACAACGACCTTCCACGGCCGGTCGGCGGCCGTCACAGCGCGCCCTCCTCCACCAGTTCGCTCTGCGCCGAGTCGCCCGACACGTCGACGACCGACGCCATCCTGCGGCGGACCAGCTCGGTCAGCACCGCCTCGGGGTCCAGGACCTCGGCGGCGAAGTGCACGCCGTCGGGCACGGCGCCGGCCAGCACGGCCTCGGTCGTCGCCGCCGCCACGGCCGCCGTCAACTCGTTGGCCCCATCGCCTCGAAGGACCAGCACACGCACCTTCTCACCCGCGTCGCGCACCTCGAACGTGAACGTGTGGTGGGGGGTGCGCCCGAAGGCGTCGAGGGCAGCTGCCTCCAGCAATCCCTCGACGACGGTATCGTCGGCGAGCGCGTCACGAGGCAGGCTGGCGACCCGCGAGAGGTACGAGGCGACCCGGGCGCCGAAAACGTTGTACCAGGCCACCTCGTCGAGGCCTTCGGCCCCCGCCACGCGCGCCGTCTCGTTGCCGAGGAACGGCAAGGCCGTCACCACCCCGTCGAAGAATGGGACGACCGCCTCGCGCCGCGGCGAGAGCGCGCCGGACACGGCCCTGCCGCCACGCCACATCGCGTTGGGCTCGCCGTGCCCGCCCGTCAAGGCGGCAAGGAAGTCCGACGCGCCCGCCCACGTGAACCGGTCGCACCCGCCCGCGTGGACCAGCACCGACCGACGGACGCCCGGGCGGCGCCCGCCCGCTGCGCAGCGCAGGGCCAGTCCCGACAGGCCGGGCAGCCTGCCCGCCGACAGGACCGCGCACCCCGAGACCAGCGACCGCGACAGCGAGGCGCGCACGGCGTCGTCGCCCGCCGGATCCACCGACGCCGCGCCAGCGGCAGCCGCAGCGCGAGCCACGCGGTCGAGCAGGGACCACGACGGGCCCGCGCAGGCCACCACCACGTCGACGCCCGCGCAGAACCGGCTGAGCGCGATGTCGTCGCGGGCGTCGACGGCGACCACTTCGACCCGGCCGTCCGCCGAGGCGGGGACGGGCATGGCTTCGGGCCGGCGGACTCCCAGGCGCAAATCGGTTCGGGGCTGGGCGGCCAGCAGGCGCGCCACGCGGGCGCCCACCCCGCCCGATGCCCCGAGGACCGCGACCCGACGGGTCACCGGGGTCGTCGTCCCCCACAGGCCTCCGCAAGGACCGCCTCCGCGACCGTCGTGGCACAGGGCTCGGTGACCGCGACGTTGGGCGGCCCGTCGAGGTCGACCACCTGCACGTCGCCGAGGCACGCCGACCGCCACGCCTCCGCGTGCTCCGACGACCCGGACGGCACGACGATCGTGAGGTCGCCGGCGAACAGGTCGAGGCGCCGCACGGCGTCGACCGTGCTCGGGGGCCCGTCAGCCAGCACCACCACCCGCTCGACGGCGCTTCCCGCTTCGATCAGGTTTCGGCCCAGCTCGACGGCCAGCGATCCGGCCTCCGCCCGGCCCACCACCACAGCTCGGCGCACGCCGTGAGCATCGAGCGCCCGGGCATGGGCGGCGGCCACGCGCCCCATCGCTGTCCGGTTGTCGCCACATCCGGCGGCCGCCGTCGCAGGGTCCACGACCAGCCCGACAACCGGAGCGCCGCCGCGAGCCAGCATCGCCTCGACCACGTCTCCCCAACCCGCCAGCGTCCCCGCGGCGTCGTGGACGGCTACCACCACCGCCCCGTCACCGTCTTCGCCCAGCCACGCCACGGAGTCGCGCTCGCCTGCTGCGCTCGAGTCATTCGAGCTCGCCTCTGCCGACGCTCGCGCCGACGTTCGCTCGAGCAACCGCGCCGCCAGCTGGGCCACGGTGGGCCCCTCCAGCACGTCCCGGAGCAGGTCGTCGAAGAAGACCGCTTCCGCGTCGGGCAGCTCCTCCCGGAGGCGACCCACGAGCTGGGCGGCGAGCAGAGAGTCGCCACCCGCGTCGAAGAAGTGGCGCGTACGGCCGATGTGCTCCACATTGAGCACGTCGGCCCACACGGCGGCGATGGCCCGCTCCAGGTCGTCTGCCGGCTCCTCGTCGGGGGCGGCACCCGCACTGGCACCCGAGGTGCCGAGCCAGGCGCGCAGCACGGCATGGTCGACCTTGCCGTTGCTCGACAGGGGAAGGTCGTCCACCACCTCGATTCGAGTCGGCAGCATGTATTCGGGGACCCGCTCGGCGGCATGGGCCACCAGATCGCCCACGTCGACCGTCCGCCGGTCGGCCTTGAAGCGGGCGGCGAACACATGCATCCCCACCTCGCTCATGACTCCGTCGTCGGGGACGCAGGCCACCGTGTCGGCGCCCGCCTCGGACAGGGCTTGTAGCCACTGATCCCGGGTGAGGAACGTCCGGTCCTGGCCCCGGCGGTCGTCCTCGAAGTCGCCGGTGGCCTCGTCGACCCGGACCAGCAGCTCCAGCGAGGCCATGATCTGGCAGTGCTCCCGCGTCATCTCGACGAGGACCAGCCAGCCGCCCGGCGCCAGCAGGGCGCGCAACCGATCGAGGGTGCGGCCGACGTGCCGGGTGCTGTGCAGGACGTCGGCAGCCACCACCACGTCGAACGAGTTGGGGGCCAGGTGCTGCGCCCGATAGTCGCCATCGAGGTCGTAGGGCGCGAATCGCACGAACCAGCGGTCGGCAAACCGCTGGCGGGCGATGTTGAGGAAGAACGGCGATAGGTCGCTGAAGAGGTAGTCGGGCTCGAGGTCGGCCAGCGCCTCGATCACGTCGGCGCTCGTACCCCCCACGCCCGCGCCGACCTCCAGCACGCGCAGAGCTCGGTCGGCGATCGTCAGGCCCGCCGCACGCGTCGCCGCCGCGGCCACCGCCGACGACCACCGGCTCACCACCGCGTCGCGGTACAGCGCATCGGACACGTCCAAGCCGCCCTCGGGAAACAGCAACCGAAGGGGGTCCTGCTCGCCTCGCAGCAACTCCGGGAGTACCTCGGTGCTGCGACGGAAGTAGGCCACCAACCGCTCTTCGACACCGAGGGCGGCTCGGCGCGCCTCCACGTCGTCCCACGCCGATGCGAGCGTCTCGCTCGACGCGCCGGCACGCGCGCCGAGCGAGTACCTGCCGGTCCCGGGCTCGTGAACGACCAGTCCGTGCTCGACCAGGGCGCGCAGCCACCGCCGCACCAGGCGGCGATGGCGTTCCGCCACCCCCGCGCGCTCGACCAGCTCATCGACGGTGGGCGCGTCGTCGGGGTCGACGAACACGCCGCACCGCTGCAGGGCGTCGACCATGGCGATGAGGGCCACGTCGTCGAGGCGACGCGTATAGGCCAGGTAGGCATCGGGGTCGACCGGAAGGGGCGCCGCGCAGGACGCCTCGGCCAGCGCCGCCACGACCGCCTCCGCCGATTGCGTCTCAGGCGTTGCACCCCGACCCACCTCCACGAAGGCGGCCAGCCGCCGCTCGGTCGGGCCGTCGCCGTCGACCACGGCCACAGCCCGTCCCACGTCGGGATGCGAGACGAGGGCCGCCTCCACCTCGGCCAGCTCGATGCGGTGGCCGCGAATCTTCACCTGGAAGTCCTCGCGCCCGAGGAACTCGATCTCGCCATCGGGCAGGTAGCGGCCGAGGTCGCCGGTGCGGTAGAGCCGCTCGCCGGTGGACGGATGCACCACGAAGCGTTCGGCCGTCCTGGTCGGGTCGTTCAGATAGCCCATGGCGACGCCGACGCCACCGATCCAGAGCTCCCCCGCCACCCAGTCGGGGCAGGGCCGCATGGCGTCGTCGAGCACATGGAAGGTCTGGTTGGCGAGGGGCCGGCCGTACGGGATGCTCGCCCACTCCGGCGGGACCTCGCCGATGCGGTGGTGGATCGACCAGATGGACACCTCGGTGGCTCCACCCAGGGACACGAGCTCGACCGCGGGCAGCAGCTCGCGCACCTGCCCGGGAAGCGTCACCGGAATCCAGTCGCCGCTCAACAGGGCCAGGCGCAACGACGGCAGCGCCGTCGAGCGTTCGCTGCGGAGGTAGTGCTCGAGCATCTGCATCTGGGCGGGCACCGAGTTCCACACGGTGACGCCGTGCTCTGCGATCAGGGACGCCCAATGCGACGGGTCGCCCCGTCGCGAGGCGTCGGGCAGAACGAGGCAACCGCCCACGGCGAGGGGGCCGAACACGTCGTAGACGGACAGGTCGAAGCCGAGGTTGGCCAGGCCCAGCACCACGTCGTCCTGGCCGATGCCGAAACGGGCATTGACGTCGTCGATGGTGTTGACGACGGCCTCGTGGGCGATCATCACGCCTTTGGGAACGCCCGTCGACCCCGAGGTGTAGATCACGTAGGCCAGGTCGTCGGGACCGACGGCGATGGGGGCGGTCGGTTCGCCGTCGACGATCGGCCCGACGGTGTCGACGGCGATGGCGGCCACGCCGTCGGGCAGGGCCTGGCGCGTCGCCCCCCACGACTGCACGAGCGCCTGTCGGACGCCGGCGTCGGCCAGTATGTGGTCGCGTCGACCAGGGGGTTGGATGGTGTCGATGGGAACGTACGCGGCACCCGCCAGGAGGATGCCCAGCACGCCCACCACCTGCTCCCACCCCTTGTCCATCGTCACGGCCACCCGGTCGCCGGGTCGGCATCCGCCGGCCCGCAGGGCGGCGGCCACCGCCTCGGCGCGCCCCAGGAGGTCGCCGTAGGAGAGCGTGCGGCCACCCGCCACCACCGCCCGCCGGTCGGGCGTGCGGCGGGCTTGGGCGATCACGGCCTCGTGGAGCAGGGATCGTCGACGAGGCGCGGCGGTGTCGTTGGCCCGGCGCCGACGAGCTTCCTGCTCCTCGGGCAAGGGCACCGCCTCCTTCCGCTGCCACTGCGCCGGGTCGCGGGCCAGCCCGCGCAACAGCGCCTCGAAGGCCGCGAACATGTCGTCGACCACGCCCGGCGGGAACACGCCGTCGCGGACGTCCCAGTTCACGGACAGACCGCCGCCGCGCTCGACGACCTGGCAGTCGATCCACACCTGCGGGGTTTGCGAGATGCCGTGCACGAACGTGCTCGTCGCCGCGGGCGCATCGTGGTCGAGGGCGTCGGCGCCCAGGCCGACGGCGCTGGTGTAGACGATCGGGAAGAGGGCTGCCCCCGCGCCCCGGCGGCGGGCCAGCTCGCGCACCAGCTCCACGCCGGACACCAGCCGATGGTCGAGGTCCTCCCACAGCCGATCCTGGAGGCGCCGGGCCCGCGTCGCCGTCGTCGCCTCGGCGTCGTGGTCGACCGCCAGCAGCTCGACGGAGGTGAAGTCGCCGACGAGACGGGGCACGTCGGGATGCAGCGGCAGCCGGTTGAGCAGGGTGACGTCGATCGTGAAGCGGGGGTGCCGGGCCCAGCGCGCCATCACCTCTGCGTAGGCAGCCAGGACGGCGGTGGATGGCGTGACCCCGTGGGCACCCGCCGCCTCGCGTAGCCCGACCCACGCCTCCGCCTCCAGCTCCAGCGCGTGGCGTGAGAACCGTGGTTGGGCACCCGCATCGACCACGATGGGCAGCTCGGGCGCGGGCGGCAGGTCGTCGAGGCGGGCCGACCAATAGGCCCAGTCGCGCTCGCGGGCGGGGCCGGTGCGCACCTTCCGCTCGGCCACCAGGTAGTCGCGGAACGTGATCGACAACGGGGGCAGCTCGACGTCGGGGTCGGCGTAGACCGCGTGCAGCTCGTCGAGCAGGACATGGATGCTGACGAAGTCCGCGATCAGGAAGTCGATCGACAGATGGACGAGGTCGCCGTCGTCGGTACGGGACACCCGCAGGTCGAACAGCGGCCACTCGCCCGCCTGGTACACGCGGTGGTCCATGAGCGCCCGGGTTTCCTCGACAACCCGTCGGCCCTCCTCGCCCCCCATGCCCCGGGCATCCACCACGGCCGGCGAGAACGGCGGCGGGTCGGGCGGCACCCGCTGCGACCCGTCGGCCTCCACGATGGCGCGCAGCATGTCGTGGCGCTGCAGCAGCACGAGCCACGCTTTCTCCAGGCGGGCGGGATCGAGGTCGGCGAAGGCCAGCTCGCCGTATCCATGGCAGCCCACCCCGCCGTAGGCGAAGGCGCTGCCACGGCCGAGCAGGTAGGCGGCTTGGACGTCGGTCACCGGGAACGGCTCGAACCGGGCAGCCTCGTCGGCGACCACCGTCGGCCCCGCCGCCTGCTCCCGCAGTCGGGCCAACAGCGCGTCGCGGTGGGCGGCCACGGCGCTCCGACGGTCGTCCGTCATCGCCCCCGTCGGGGCGCGGAACCGGACTCGGCCGTCCTCCTCCCACACGCGAATGCCCGCGCGCTCGAGATCGGCGAGCAACTCGTCGACGGGATCGACCGGCATCACAGCACGCCCTCCTCCATGGCCACCGCGTCGCACCGGTCGCCGAGCAGCTCGGCCAGCCCCGCAACGGTCGGATCGGCAAACAGCCGTCGCAGCGTGAGCTCGACCCCGAAGCGGACGCGAACGGCCTGGGCCAGGCGCGTCGCCAGCAGGCTGTCGCCGCCCAGGGCGAAGAAGCTGTCGCGCCTGCCCACGTCTTCCACCCCGAGGAGGTCGCGCCACAGCTCGGCCAGCAGCTCCTCGATCGGCCCGTGCGGCAACTCTGACGAGGGCTCCGGGGCGCTGTCCACGGCCAAGGAGCTCAGAGCGGCGCGGTCGAGCTTGCCGTTCTCGGTGAGCGGGAGCTGCGGAAGAGCCACCACCTGCTCGGGAAGCATGGCGGACGGCAGCCGGTCGGCCAGGAAGGCGACCAAGCCGTCGGGGTCGAAGTCGTCGGCCGCGGCCACAAAGGCGACCAGCCGCTTGGCCCCTGCTGCGCCATCCACGGCCGCGGCCATGGCGGCGGACACGGCCGGGTGGGCTTGGAGGGCGGCCTCCACCTCGCCCAGCTCGATGCGGTGGCCGCGGATCTTCACCTGGTGATCGCGGCGGCCGAGGAACTCGAGGGTGCCGTCGGGCCAGTAGCGGCCCACGTCGCCGGTGCGATACCAGCGCAGACCGTTGCGCTCGACGAAGCGGTCGGCGGTGCGGTCGGCATCGCCCTGGTAGCCCTCGGCCACGCCCGCCCCACCGATCCACAGCTCGCCCGGCACCCAGTCGGGGCAGTCGCGGCCACGGGCGTCGACCACCCGATACCGCTGGTTGCCGAGCGGCCGACCGTACGGGATCGAACGCCAATGGGCGGGAACCTCGTCGACCTCGACGAAGTTCGACCAGATGGCGGCTTCGGTGGCGCCGCCCATCGCCACAAAGCGGCAGCCGGAGCACAGGGCGTGGGCGCGAGGCGGCAGGTCCAGGCCCACCCAGTCGCCCGACACCAGCACCAGCTGGAGGTTCGGCGCGGGACCGCCGTCCTCCGCCGCCACCAGCAGCATGTCGAGCAGGGCGGGCACCGAGTTCCACACCGTCACGTCCCAGCGGCGCACCAGCTCCAGCCACCGGCGGGCCTCGCGGCGGTCCTCCTCCTCCACCAGCACCACCGCACCGCCCGCGCCGAGGAGGCCGAACAGGTCGTAGACGCTGAGGTCGAAGTCGAGGGCGGAGACGGCCAGGGCGCGGTCGTCGGGACCCACGCCGAAGCGGGCGTTGAGGTCGTCGATGGTGTTGGCCGCGGCCCGGTGGCTCACCACCACGCCCTTGGGCTCACCGGTGGAGCCCGAGGTGAAGATGACGTAGGCGGGACGGTCGGGGTCGGCGGCCACGTCGGGGAGGCCGGCGCCGGGAGGGGCGGCGGCCCGCACCTGGTCCAGGCCGAGGGCCTCCGTGCCCTCGCCCAGCACCACCCGGGCGCCGGAGGCGGCCAGGATGCGGGCTCGACGGGCGGGGGGCTGGTCCACCCCCACGGGGACGTAGACGCCGCCCGCGGCCAGCACGCCCAGTACCGCCTCCACCTGGGCCGGGCCTTTGGGCAGCGACACCACCACCGCGTCGCCCGGGCCCACCCCGAGGGCGGCCAAGCCCGCGGCCAGGGAGGTGGCGGCCGCGGCCAGCTCGCCGTAGGTCGTCGAGCCGGACTCGCCCCAGGCCAGGGCCAGGCGGAACGGCGCGGCGGCGGCCAGCTCGAAGAACGGCGCGTGCAGAAGGCGGGGGACGGTGGCCGCCCCGGTGTCGTTGACCGCCGCCCGCACCGCCGCCTGGGCCTGCGGCAGCAGCGGGGGCAGGGGCTCGGACCAGTCCCGCCCCGGGGCCGCCAGCCACTCGAGCAGGCCCACGTAGGCGCCGAACATGGCGTCGAGCATCCCCTCGGGGAACAGCTCCTCGACGGCGTCCCAGTTGAACCGCAGCTCGCCGTCCAACTCCATCACCTGGCAGTCGAGCCAGACCTGGGGGGTCTGGGACAGGCCCCACACGTGCTCGCCGAACGGCGTGGACAGGTCGAAGCCCTCGGGCGCCACGCCGAGGGCACTGGTGAACACCACCGGCATGCCGACGTCCATCGACTGTGACCGACGGGCCAGCTCCCGAAGCACCCAGGTGGCGGGCAGGGCCCGGTGCTCCATCGAGGTCCAGAGCTCCTCCTGCAGCCGACGGACGGTGTCGGCCCAAGCGTCCCCCGCCTCGGGCCGGTGGGTCACCAAGAGGAGCGAGGTGAAGTCGCCCACCACGTGGTCGATGTCCGGGTGGACGGGTCGCCGGTCGAACAGCGTGAGGTTCAGGGTCAGGTCGGGACGCTCGCTCCAGGCGGAGAGGACCTCGCCGTAGGCGGCAGCCAGCACCGCCGCGGGCGTGAGGTTCAGCGCTCGGGCCGCCGTCGCCAGACGGTGCCACGCGTCCCGGTCGAGGCGGCTGTCGCGGCGCACGAAGCGCGGCGTGGCGATCAATTCGGGTTCCATCGCCAGCGGCAGTTGCGGCGGGGGCGGCAGGTCGTCGAGGCGTGACCGCCAGTACACCTGCGCCGCCTCCAGCTCCCCCGCGCCCGGCCGGGCCTGGAGCACGTAGTCCCGGAACGACACGTCGACCGAGGGCAATGCAGCATCGGCGTCCTCGTACAGCCGGGACAGCTCGGTGAAGAAGATCACGATGCTGAGGGCATCGAGGACGGCGTAATCGAAGCTGAACGCGAGGCGAGTAGACGAGCCCGCCCGGACGGCACGGATGTCGAGCAGCGGCCACCGCGACGTGTCGAACGAGCGGTGCGAGAGCGCCTCCCGCAGTGCGGCACGCTCAGCCGCCCCGTCACCGAGGGCGTCCAAAACGTCGATGGCGAAGCGGGGCACCGACGTGAGGATGCGCTGGTTGCCGTCCTCGTCGAAGACCGCTCGCAGCATCTCGTGCCGGGCGACGAGTCGATTTACCGCGTCCTCCAAGCGGCCGAGATCGACCCCGTCGCCATCGAACTCCCAGTACCAGTGCGAGCCGACGCCACCCAAGGTGAAGTCGGCAGCCCGCCCCAGCCAGTAGGCGCGCTGCACGTCGGTCAGCGGGAATGGCTCGAACCGGCGCTCCACGTCGGGAACGAGAGACGGCGACTCGACCCGCAGCTCGCCCCGGACGAGGTCGGCCGCGAAGTCCGCCAGGACCGGATGGGCGAACAGCCGGCGCAGCGGCACGGCCCCACCCTCCGCGGTGCCGATACCCTCGGTCCCCAGCCGGACGAGCATTCGCGTGGCCAGCAGACTGTCGCCGCCCAGCGCGAAGAAGCTGTCGGCCCGGCCGACGCGAGGGGCGCCCACCAACTCGGCCCAGATGGCGGCCACCGCTGCTTCGACGTCACCCGCCGGAGGCTCGAAGGCGATATCGACGTCCTCCGCCTCGGCCAGAACGCGCAGCGCTTTGCGGTCGACCTTGCCGTTGGTGCTCAACGGCAACACGTCTCGGCAGACCACCCGTTCAGGGAGCATGTACGACGGAAGCCTGTCGGCCAGGAGGGCGCGCAGCAGGTCGTCGTCGAGCGTCCCGGTGGCGGTCGTGACGAACGCGACGAGACGCGCCCCACCGGGGCCTGGGCCTATGCCGCCGGCCGAGGTGACAGCCGCCGACGTCACGCCCGGGAAGGAGTGGAGCGCGGCCTCGACCTCACCCAGCTCGATGCGGTGCCCGCGGATCTTCACCTGATGGTCGCGGCGGCCGAGGAACTCGAGGGTGCCGTCGGGCCAGTAGCGGCCCAAGTCGCCGGTGCGATACCAGCGGGCGCCTTCGTGCTCGACGAAACGATCGGCGGTGCGATCGGGGTCGCCCTGATAGCCCTCGGCCACGCTGCCGCCGCCGATCCACAGCTCGCCCGGCACCCAGTCGGGGCAGTCCCGCCCCTGCGCGTCCACGACTCGGCAGCGCTGGTTGCCCAAGGGCGTGCCGTAGGGGATCGAGTGCCAGTGCGGGGGCACGTGGTCGACCTCGCACACGGTTGAGTGGATAGCCGTCTCCGTCGTCCCGCCGAGGCCCACGAGCTGCCCCGTGGGCGAGCGCCGATGGAAGCGGTCGGGGAGGTCGAGCCCCACCCAGTCGCCGCCCAGCAAGACGAGGCGGATGGGCAGCTTGTCTGTCGTCTCCTCCGCCGCCACGAGCAGCATGTCGAGCAGGGCGGGCACCGAGTTCCACACCGTCACGCCCCAGCGGCGCACCAGCTCGAGCCACCGGCGGGCCTCGCGGCGGTCGTCCTCCTCCACCAGCACCACCGCCCCGCCCGCGCCCAGGAGGCCGAACAGGTCGTAGACGCTGAGGTCGAAGTCCAGAGCCGACACGGCGAGGCAGCGGTCCTCGGGGCCCACGCCGAAGCGGGCGTTGAGGTCGTCGATCGTGTTGGCCGCGGCCCGGTGGCTCACCACCACACCCTTGGGCTCACCGGTGGAACCCGACGTGAAGATGACGTACGCGGGCCGGTCGGGGTCGGACGGCACGTCGGGGAGGCCGGCGCCGCGCGGGGCGGCGTCCCGCACCTCGTCGAGGCCGACGGCACCGGGACCCTCCCCGAGCACCACCCGGGCGCCGGAGGCGGCCAGGATGCGGGCTCGACGGGCGGGGGGCT
>JAHWLA010000001.1:0-16049 GCA_019347595.1 Actinomycetota bacterium | reverse complement strand
CGAACATGGCGTCGAGCATCCCCTCGGGGAACAGCTCCTCGACGGCGTCCCAGTTCACAAACAAGCCCTGCTCGCGCTCGGTCACCTGGCAGTCCAACCACACCTGCGGCGTCTGCGAGGTAGTCCAGCCCGGCACACCGAAGCACTGGCGAACGTGTTCGTCGAACAGCTCGCCCAGGCTCAACGCGCTGGTGAACACGACGGGGGCGCCTAGCGGCTCCCCCGCATGCGCACGGGCCATGGCGCGCAAGACGTCGACCCCGGTAAAAGCTCGGTGCGCCACGTCGGCCTGCAGTTGGCCCTGGAGGGCTCGGCAGCGTTCGGCGAACGGTGCCGGCGTGGTGGCGTCGACCTCCAGCAGCACCAGGTTGGTGAAGTCGCCCACCAGGTCGGCTACGCCGGGGTCCAGTGGTTCGCGGTCGTAAAGCGGCAGGTTGAGCACGAACCGCTGCTCGGCGCTCCAGGCCCCGACCACCTCGGCGAAGGCGGTGACAAAGACCATCGAGAGGGTGACACCCTTCAGGCCCGCCCGCCGGGCCAGGAGCGCCCAGTCGTCCTGAGACAGCCAGTGATACCGCCTGGCGGTGCGCGCGTGGTCCAATCGGGCCGGGTCGGTGTGCAACGGAAGCTGCGGGCCGCCGGGCAGGTCGGGGACGCGCTCCTCCCAGTAGGCCTTGGCCCGCTCGCGGGCAGTCGCCTGGCGCTGCGCCTTGTCGGCGAGGTAGCGCGGGTAGCTGTAGTCGATGGGGGCGAGCTCGACGGCGGGATCCTCGTAGAGGCGGGCCAGGTCGGCCAGCAGGATGCGGAAGCTCAGGGCGTCGGCGACCAGCATCTCGATATGGACGTGCACGCGGCTGGCGCACCCGGGTAGCAGCGACAGATGCACGTCGAAGACCTCGCCCTCGGCCACGTCGAGGCGACGATGCGACATGGTGTCGCGCAACGAACGCAGGGCCGCATCCACCTCGTCGTTGGCGAGATCGCGCAGGTCGTGAACGGTCACGCCCGGCCACGGGCTATCGGGGAGGATCTGCTGCCGGCCGTCGGGGAGGAAGCGGGCCCTCAGCATGCCGTGGCGAGCCACCAGGGCGCGGAGGGCCCGGTCGAGCCGCTCAGGGTCCACGTCCGCCCCGTCGAATTCGTTGTAGAAGTGGGCGCCTACGCCGCCCAACGGCTGGCCATCCTGGCGACCTACCCAGTAGGCGTGCTGCATGACAGCCAGGTCGAATGGCGCCGTCTCGTCAATCGGATCGTTGCCGGCTTCGCTATCCGCGCTCGCATGTCCGCTGGCAACGGGCGCGTGCTGCACGATCTCCCACCAGCCCGCCAACGTCGTGGCCTGGATCAGGTCGGCGAAGCACACAGTCGAGCCCCGCTTCTGCCACTTGGCCGCCAGCAGCATGACCCGTACCGAGTCGAGGCCGAGCCCGATTAGGTCAGCCTCGTCGGGTACCTCCATGCCACCGAGGACGCGGGAGATGTCCTTCCGCATCGCTTCGATGGTGAGCGACTCCTCCGACGGATCCACCTGCGTCGCCTCGCGGTGCATTCGGATCGTCACACCGCTGCTCGTTGTCCCCACTGCGCTCCCTCGCTCCGAGCAGGTGGCCGACTCAACATCGGCGGGCTCTGCGCGCCAAATACACGGCTGTCCGATGCCTCGGTACGGACGGGGTGGACGGTAGAACGAACCGAGGACGCCGCCTAGGCCCTGCGCGAGCACCGCAAGTCGCGCGACTGGTTCGTTCGCGCGGTCGCGCGCGTCAGTCCAGAAGTTCCGGCTGCTCGTGCGTGATGCGCTCGTAGAGCGGCTGGAAACTGAGCCAACCGATTCGAGGCGAGCCCACCTGTCTGGCCGTGAGTGCAGCCATCGCAGAATCGATGAGCACCGGCGTGCCCGCCGCCTCGGCCAGAAGTTGCACCTGGCACGACCGCTCCATGGTGATGAACCACCACACCGCCTCGTCGACCGAGTGCCCCACGGTCAGCAGGCCGTGGTTGCGGAGAATCAGTGCTTTGTACTCGCCCAGGGCGTGGGCGATGCGCTTGCCTTCCTCGACGTCGAGCACCACGCCGGTGTAGTCGTCGAACACCCCGTGGCCGTTGTAGAAGGCGCACACATCCTGGGTAAGGGGGTCGAGCGGTCGCCCGATCGTCGACCACGCTCGTCCGTACGTGGAATGCGCGTGGGCGGCGGCCACTACGTCGGGCCGGGCCGCGTGAACCTGGGAGTGGATGGCGAAGGCGGCCTGGTTCACGGCCAGGTCACCCTCGACCACCTCTCCGTGGTGGTTCACCAGCAACAGGTCGGATGTGCGGATCAGCGAGAAGTGCACCCCGAAGGGATTGACCCAGAAGTGGTCGGTGAGCTCGGGGTCGCGGGCGGTGATGTGGCCGGCCACGCCCTCGTCGAAACCGCACTTCGAGAACAGCCGCAAGCCTGCCGCCAGCCGCTGTTTGCGGTGCCGGCGCTCGTCCTCGATGTTGTCGAAGATCGGTGGCTTGAGGACCCCCTTGTTGCCCTTCACCATTCCTCCAGCTCTCCAGGCGTGTTCCGTCGGATGCTTCCACAACACGGTCCTCGAACGAAGGTGCGTCGAACGCGGTACTTGTCCCCGACACGGCCACCCGCTAGGACCATTGCATGGGACACTTTGGCGACGACACCGCGATTATCCAGACCGACGAACATCGGTTCCAGGCTCGGCTCACCGACGAGTGGAGCATTTGGGGGCCTCACGGCGGGTTCCTGGCCACGTTGGCCCTGCGAGCGGCGGGCGCCGTCACCCGGCTCGATCGTCCGTGCACTATCCACCTCCAATACGTAAACGTGGCCGATTTCGGCGAAGCGGAGCTTGAGGTCACCAGCCTGCGGGCCACGCGCCGCGCCGAGTGCCTCCGCGTCGACATGCGCCAGGGGGACAAGCTGATCATGGAGGCGAGCGTCCGCACCGTGGCCGCAGACTCACCCGGGCCCGACTGCCGGTGGTCGCCGATGCCCACGCTGCCCGAGCCCACAACCATGGCGCGAGTCGACTTCGGTCAGAGGTTCTGGTCGAACTTCGAAATCCGCATCCCACCGGGCATCGTGGGCGAGGACGGTGCTGACCCTGTGGTGGCGGGCTGGCAGCGCTTCGTCCCCCAGGCCACGTTCCCCGACGACCCGTGGCTCGACGCGGGCCGCTCCTTGGTCGCCCTCGACACCGCCCAGTTCCCCGCCATCGCTCGGGCCTTCGAGGCGATGACGTTCATCGCGCCGACGCTCGACTACTCCGTGTCCTTCCACCAGCCGGTGCCCGACGATGTATGGCTGGCGGGAGAGGCGCGTGGCGTGCATGCGGGAGGCGGGCTCATCGCGGGCAGTGCCGCCCTATGGGGTGAGAGCGGGGCGCTGACGGCGACCGGCACACAGCAAATGCTCTGCCGACCTCTCGGCTGACTCCACCGCCCGATGACCTCACCACCCGGCTCGGACGAACCGGTCAGCGGGGGGTGAGGGCGAGCGTCACCCGCTCGAAGGTGCGGAACATTCCCGTGGTCCGGCGGACCGGCGGGTCGGCAGGGGCCAGCGAGAAACGCGCCAGCATCCTGGAGAACGCGACTGCGCCCTGAAGACGCGCCAGGTGGGCACCGAGGCAGTGGTGCATGCCGCCGCCGAAGGCGACGTGTGAGTTCGGACGGCGCCGCACATCGAGCCGGTCGGGCCGCTCGAACCGCGTCTCGTCCCGGTTCGCCGACCCCAGCAGCAGCATCAAGAGGCGACCGGGCCGGATAGTACGCCCACCGACCACGACCGGCGTACGCACGAGGCGCGTCGCCATCTGGACCGGCGCGTCGAACCGGAGGAACTCCTCGACCGCGGAGGGCACGAGCGACGGGTCGTCGACCAACAGCCGCAACTCGTCGGGGTGGTCCGCGAGAAGCGCGCAGCCGGTGGCCAGCAGGGTCGTGGTCGTCACGAAGCCGGCGAAGAAGAGAAACACCGCATTGTCGACCGCCTCGTCGAATCCGACCGTGCCCTCGGCTACCGCGGCGCCCATAGCCGACAGCAGATCGTCTTGGGGCGAGATCGACCGCTGGCGCAGGACGGCGCCGAGGTACTCGCGCAGCCACGTCACCGCCGCGTCGCCTCGCTGGCGGGCCTCGTCGTCCAGCGCCACCTCGCCCACGGCCACGGTCAGGTCGGTGGCATGGGGGCGAACGACCGTCCACTCGGACGCGGGCAGGCCGAGCAGTTCGCACACCACCAGCACCGGCAGGGGCACGGCGAGGAACTCGAGCATGTCGACCGCGCCACCGTCGGCCCGTTCGACCGCCTCGTCGAGCAGGCCGTCAACCAACTCCGCGATCCGCGCCTCCAGGTTGCGGACCTGACCGGGGCCGAACGCCCCGCCGACCAGGTGACGCAGCGCGGTGTGGTCGGGCGGATCGCGGTCAATGACCACGCGAGTGAGGAACGAGGCAGTGGGCCCGTCGCCCACCTTCATCCTGTGGTACGCCTCGGGGAAGTCGCTGCTGAGGCTGCGGTCCTTGAGCAGGGTGGCCACATCGGCGTAGCGGGGTACGAGCCACTGCCCCACACGTCCTCGCA
Organism: Actinomycetota bacterium; assembly: GCA_019347595.1. Taxonomy (GTDB): domain Bacteria; phylum Actinomycetota; class Acidimicrobiia; order Acidimicrobiales; family JAHWLA01; genus JAHWLA01. Next base: position 11,458 of record JAHWLA010000001.1, on the reverse strand, counting down.
GCACAGGTCCCTCGGCCCGCATGCGGGCGAACGTCGGATACGGGTCGTCGAGGGCCAGCAACGCGTCCACGTCGTGGCGCAGGGTCCCAGGGCTCGTCGACCCCTGCTCGACGGCAGTCACCCGAGCCGCCCGGCCAGCCGGCCGGCCGCCCCGCCGAGGAGGCCCATGGCAGCCAACCCGTCGGTGACCGACGACGACAGCAGCCCGATGCGGCGCAGCGTCGACACCACCTTGGCGAACACGGTCTGGCGGTACTGCGTCATCATCGGGTTCGAGAGGGCGAACTCCACGCCCTCGGAGCGGGCCACGCCCAAGCGGTCCCACACGTCCTCGAGCAGGAACCGACGGCGCATGAGGTCGGCCGCCTCGAGCACGAACTCCTCGCGCTCGGCTCGCTCGGCCGAGGTCATTTCGTCGTAGAGCCCTTCGAGGGCGATGACGCCGAAGGCGACGTGGCGGGCCTCGTCGCGAGCGACCATGCGGGCGATCTGCCGGATGAGGTCGTCGTGGAAGGACGAGTCGGCCAGCCGGAAGGCGGCCATGGCGATGCCCTCCACGATCACCTGCATCCCCAGCGCGGCCACGTCCCAGCGAGCGTCGGAGAGGGTGTCGCCCAGCAGGTCCGCCAGCGGCGAGGAGATGGGATACGGCTCGGGCACGTGCTCGCGCAGGTAGCGGGAGAACGCCTCGAGGTGCCGCGCTTCGTCGACCACCTGGCCCGCGGCATGCAGCTTCCCCTCCACCGTGGGCAGCACCTCCACCAGTCGGGCGGTGGCCACGAGCGCGCCCTGCTCCCCGTGCAGGAACTGGCTCACCATCCACGACTGGAACTCCCAGCGAAACACGTCCCAGAAGGGCCGCCCGAACCGCCCCAACGACGACATCTCAAATGCCTCGGTCACGAAGGCGGAGTCGTCGCCCAAGGGCTCCCCGAACGGCACGGGCGTCTCCCATGCGATGTCGGTGGAGGCGTTCCACTGCCCGGCCTTGGCCTGCTCGTACAGGGCCAGCATGCGAGGGTTGGCGGGCTCGTACTCCCACGTGAGCAGAGCTGTGACCGCGGCGTCGACGGGCAGCGCGGCAGCCGCATCGACCGGAAGGCGCACGCTCACAGCGCCACCATGGGATCGAGGCCGAGGGCGACCCGCCCGATGTACTCGTATGCCTCCAACGGCGAGAACGGCTGCATGAACGGCCCGGCCCGCACGTCGCGGTAGAGCCGCGAGAGCAGCGACCGGGTGGCGTAGCCGGCACCCCCCGAGACGGTCATGGCCCGGTCGACCACCTCGATGGCCCGTCGCTTGGCTTCGACCGCCACGCACTGCACCGTCTTCATCAGTCGATGGAGGTCACCCGGGTCGAGGTCGGCCTGGGCGTGGCCGTCGAAGAACTCGTCGAGCAAGCGAGCGGCGGCGGCGATGGCGCCACGCGACAGGGCGAGGTCGACCTCGGCCTCGCCCACCTGATGCTGCACCGCGGGGCGCTCGGCGATCGGACGATCGCTCGGCGCCTTGCGGGTGCGGCCGGCCAGGTCGACGGCGTGGGCGTGGGCGGCCTCGGCGATGCCGAGAAAGGCAGCCGCCAGCCCGAGCGCGTTCACCAACACGAGCGGGAACGTGGCGGTGGCGATCTCGCCCAACGGGCCGGTGACGATCACCATGCGCTCGTCGAGGGCCACGTCGCGGTAGACCACGTTGTGGCTGCCGGAGGCGCGCATTCCCAGCGCGTCCCACACCTCCTCGATCTCGACGCCCGGGGCCGACCGCGGCACCAGGGCGAAGCCGAGTCGAGGCTGCCCGTCGTCGTCGACGACGCGCACCGACGAGAGCAGCACGGTGCAGGCGGGCGAATTGGTGGCGAAGCCCTTGCGCCCGTCGAGGCGATAGCCACCCGGCGCCCGGCGCGCTTCGGTGGCAGGCCACGGGATGTGGCGGCCGTGCTCGGTGAAGGCCACGCAGAACACCGCCCGCCCGGAGCCCGCCAGGCGCAGCAGCAGACGGAGCTCGCGGACCCGTCGCTCGTCGGCTTCGTCCTCGAGGAGGCGCCCGAAGAACCAGGGCGCCGACAGGTGCATGTTGACGCCGATGGCAGTCGAGCCGTCGCCCCGCCCCAGCCGGTTGACGGCGGCGACCACATCCTGGACCCTCGTCACACCCAGCCCGCCCAACCGCTCGGGCACGCACGCGCCGAGGAGGCCACTCTCGGCCATGGCCGCCCAGTGAGCGTCAGGAAAGGTGTTCAGCCGGTCGTGCTCGGCCGCTCGCTCGGCGAAGGCCAAGGCGTGTTCGTCGGCCAACTTGACCAGGCGATCGCCGGCCGGCGACACCGGCCGCAGTTCGAGGTCGACGGCACCGCTCACCGGAAGGAGTATGCGGACCGAGGGGATGCCCGTCAGTCGCCGCGCGTGTCTCCGTCCGTCGCCGCCGCAGACACGGCCGCGGCGCCGAGGAGCTCGTCGGTGTGCGCACCCGGGACGGGTGCGGGGCGGCGGATCGACGTCGGCGTGCGCGAGAACTTCACCGGCGGGGCCACCAGGGGCGCCACCGTCCCGTTCGAGAGCACCGTGGGCACCAACATACGACGGGCCTGCACGTGCGGGTCCACGACCGCTTCGTGCAACGTGCGCACCGCGGCCACGGTGATGCCGGCCTCCTCCAACCGGGCGATCACCTCGGCTCGCGTCCGCGCCGCGCACCAGTCGGCGACCACCGCGTTCACCGCCTGGCGATTGGCACACCGCTCGCCGTTCGTGGCGAAGCCGGGCGCCCGGGCCAGCTCCGGCCGGCCCATCGCCCCGGCCAGTGCCCGCCAATGGCGGTCGAGCGCGACGGTGACGTACACCGGCCCGTCGGCGCAGGCGTACACGTTGGCGGGGGCCACCACCTCCAGCTCGTTCCCGCCGCGTCGCACCGGGAGCCCGCACGCCGCCAGCGTCGGCAGCCCGTCCGCCTGGAACAGCAGGCAGTCGAGCAGCGACACGTCGACGTGCTGGCCCTCGCCACAGGCATCCCGATGGCGCAGGGCCGCCAGCGCTCCCAGCGCCGCGTGCAGGCCGGCCAGGTCGTCGGCCAGGAACGTCGGCGCCTTCACCGGCCCGCCGTCGGGCTCGCCGTTGAGCGCCATCCAGCCCGACGCCGCCTGGGCCGCCGGGTCGTAGCCGGGGCGATCGCATGCGGGCCCGTACTGGCCCCATCCCGAGATCGACACGAAGACGATGTCATCCTTCACCGCCCGGCAGTCGTCGTAGCCGACCCGCCATACGTCCATCGTCCCGGGCCGGAAGTTCTCGACCACGACGTCCGCCCTGCGCACGAGGTACAGGAACGCGTCTCTGCCCTCGTCCGTGCGCAGGTCGGCGGCCACGCTGCGCTTGTTGCGATTCACCGTCTCCCGGAACCACGACAGCCCGGTGCCGGGGATGTCGGGCGGGATCTGCCCGTCGCGGTTGCCCGGCATCTCGACCCGCACCACATCGGCGCCGAGATCGGCCAGCACGCACGTGGCCATGGGGCCCGACCACGCGGTGGTGACGTCGAGGACGACCACCCCGTGCAGGGGGCCGTCGCGGTCGAAGCGAGCCTCGCCGTGGAATCGGGCCTCGTCCATCACAACCGCTCGAGGATCGACGCCGTACCCAAGGAGCCGCCGCAGCACATGGCGACAAGGGCGATCCCGCCGTCGGTGCGCTCGAGTTCGTGCAAAGCCGTCGTCAACAGGCGCGCGCCCGTGGCGCCCAGCGGGTGACCCAGGGCGATGGCCCCGCCGTTGACGTTCGTGCGTTCGAGGTCGGCCTTGGTCTGCTGCAGCCAGTTGAGAACAACGGAGGCGAACGCCTCGTTCACCTCGAAAAGGTCGATGTCCGCCACCGACATCCCGGTGCGCTCCAGGGCCTTGCGGGTGGCGACGACCGGCCCGTCGAGCAGGTAGTACGGGTCGGCGCCGGTGACGACCTGGGCCAGCAGCCGAGCCCGCGGCCGCAGTCCCAGTTCGGCCGCTCGCCGACGAGACGTCCAGAGGACGGCGCAGGCGCCGTCGGACACCTGCGACGAGGTACCGGCGGTATGGAGGCCGCGGCGCATCACCGGCCGCAGCCCGGCCAGTGTTTCCGTCGTCGTCGGCCGCACTCCCTCGTCCCGGGCGACAGCAGGCCCGTCCAACGGAGCGACCTCCCGGCGGAACCGCCCTTCGGCCCACGCCCGCTCGGCCCGCTCGTACGACAGGGCACCGAACTCGTCGAGGTCGCGGCGGGTGTACCCCTGCCGTGCCGCGATGCGCTCGGCCCCGCCGAACTGCACGCCGGGCGGGTCGTCCCACGGATAGTCGTCCGTCTTCCACTCGTCGACCCCGTTGGGCGCGTTGGTGCCGATCCCCACTCGGCTCATCGACTCCACGCCGCAGGCGATGCCGATGTCGATGGCACCCGCGGCCACGAGTGACGCCACCACGTGATTGGCCTGCTGGGCCGAGCCGCAGCTGACGTCGACCGTCGTGCAGCCGACCTCCACGTCCCAGCCCGCAGCGAGCCAGGCATTGCGCGTGACGTTCAGGCCCTGCTCGCCCACCTGGGTGACGCATCCGCCCACCACCTGCTCGACCTGGCTCGGCTCCATGCCTGCGCGCGCCATCACCTCCGCGAGCACGTGACGCAGCAGCGCCACCGGCTTCCACCGGGCCAGCGCCCCTCCACGGCGGCCGATCGGCGTCCGCACGGCCTCGACGATCACGGCCTCGGAGTCATGCCCGGCGTCCATGCGGCGGAGTGTAAAGAGGGCAAGCCCCTGTTTCGACACCCCTTCAAAGCCGGTGCCGATGCTCTTTACGATCGCCCCAAGAACGCATCACAAGGGGGTTCGATGGCCGTGGGATACCAACTCGTCAGCGCCGACTCGCATCTGGAAATCGACGTCGACCGGTGGGTGGGGTATGTGCCTGCCGAGCACCGCGAGCGGGCGCCCCGGCGCATCCGCCTCGCCAACGGCGGCGACGCCTGGCTCATCGAGGGCAGGCCACTCCACATCGTGGGGATGGAGCTGTGCGGTGGCCGCTCGTTCGAGGAGTTCGAGCCGGCGGGCAGCCGCTACGACGAGGTGGCCGGCGCGGGCAGCCCCGAACAGCGGGTGGCCGAGCAGGACCGCGACGGCGTGGACGCCGAGGTCCTCTTCCCCGGCATCTGCGGGCCCAACTTCTGGCGAGGGATCGGCAACGACGAGGCGTACCGGGCTGTCGTCCACGCCTACAACCGGTTCCTCGTGGAGGAGTACACAGCCGTGGCTCCCGATCGGCTGCTGGCCCTCGGCGTCATCCCCGAGACGGGCATCGACGATGCCCTCGCCGAGCTGCGCTACTGCGCCGAACACGGCCTCAAGGGCGTGTGCCTCAACGGCTGGCCCGCAGGTCGCACCTACCCCGATGAGCAGGACGACCCGTTCTGGCGAGAGGCGCTCGCCCTCGACATGCCGATCTCGGTGCACGTCGCACTGAGGTTCATGGGCGGCGCCACGACAGGCCGGACGCTGGATTACCCCCAGCAGCCGCCCACCGACATGAGCCACGTCGGCCTGGACCCGCTGCGCCGCATGGCGGTCTGGAACCAGGGCGGCGGCCTCAACGCCGCCCAGCTCCTCTTTGCGGGCACGTTCGAGCGCTTGCCGGACCTGCAGATCTACTTCGCGGAGAACAACCTGGGCTGGATCCCGATGTTCTTCGAGCAGCTCGACATGCTCTACCTGCGGAACATCCACTGGGCCAAGCGCTACTTCGGGATGCGGACGCTCGACCGATCGCCGAGCGATTACCTCAAGGAGCACGTCCATTGGGGCTTCCTCAACAACCCCTTCGGCGTGAAAGTGCGGCACGACATCGGCGTCGACAACGTCATGTGGGCCAACGACTTCCCGCACAGCGACTCCGACTGGCCCCGCTCCGGCGAGGTGCTCGCCTCGATGATGGAGGGCGTGCCCGAGGACGAGGTGCGCAGGATGACGTGCGACAACGCCGTGCGCTTCTTCCGACTGGACCACGGTCGATGACCACGCCGGCCACGGTGGGGACCGACGCCGACTCGGCCGTCGACCTCGACGCCCCTGCTGTCCTCGAACCGGAGAGGACGTTCACCCGACGCGAGCTGGACGCCGCCGCCAATCAGTTGGCCCGCCGGCTGCAGGCCATGGGCGTGCGGGAGGGCGACCGGCTGGCGTGGACGATGGCCAACCGCTCCGAGGTGTTCGCAGTGGCGTGGGCGGCCCAGCGTCTCGGCGCGGTGCTGGTGCCGCTGAGCTACCGGTCGAGCGAGGCGGAGCTGCGTCGCCTCCTGGCCGTGGCCCGGCCCGCCGCCGTCGTCGTCGAGGGCTCGACCCGACGGGCGATCGAGTCGTCGGGCGGTTTCGTCTTCGACGTGGACGACCCCGCCCACGTGAAGGACTGGCAGGGAGCCTCGGCCGCGCCCGTGACGCCGCCGCCCACGTCGCCGAACCGGCTCGGCGCGGGCGCGTCGATGCTGTTCACCTCGGGGACCACGGGCGTTCCCAAGGCCGCGCTGCGGATACGGGGCGACCGAACGCTGGCCGAGCGGGTGGGCGACGCCTTCGGCTTCGGAAGCTCGTCGCATCACCTTGCCGCGGGCCCCCTGTACCACTCGGGGCCCTGGACCTGCGCCATGATGACCCTCTCGCGAGGCGGCGTCGTCTCGCTGCTGCGCAAGTTCGATCCCCGCGCCTGGCTCGACATCGCCCTCGCCCACGGCGTCACCGGTACGTTCATCACCGCCACGCAACTCCGAAAGGTCGTCGAGGCGGTCGAGGCCGGACGGCCTGCGCCTCCGTCGCTGGCGGGCGTGGTCGTGTCGGGGGAGCCGTTCCCGCCCGAGCTCAAGCGGCGGGCGGTGGCCGCGCTGGGCCCGTGCCTGGTCGAGTGCTACGGGTGCACCGAGCTGGGGCCGTTGACGTACGTGCCCGCCGATCGACTGCTGGAGCGTCCGTCGTCCAGCGGCATGCCCTTCCCCGGCGTGGAGGTGGCGGCGTTCGACGGCGACCGCCGACTGCCGCCCGGCATGGTCGGGATCCTCCGGGCGCGCACGCCCCTGGCCTTCGAGGGCTACGTGCGCTCGCCCGACGCGGCAACCGACGGCGGCGGCGACGAGTGGGCGACTGTCGGCGACATGGGGCTGGTGGACGAGGAGGGCTGGGTACACCTGGCCGGGCGAGAGGACGACATGATCATCACCGGCGGCGTCAACGTGTTCCCCGCCGACGTCGAGGCAGTGGTGGCCGAGCATCCCGCCGTGCGGCAGTGCGCCGTGTTCGGATTGCCCGACGATCGCTGGGGCAGCGTGGTGTGCGTCGCCGTGGTGGCCGACCCAGGTGCCGACCTCGAGGTCCATGACCTGCGAACCTGGCTGCGGCACCGGATTGCCGACGACAAGCGACCCCACCGACTGTTCCGGGTGGCCGAGCTGCCGACGACGGCCACGGGGAAGATCTCCCGCAAGCTGGTCCGGGAGCGGTTCCTCCCGGCCGCCGGCGTGCCCGCCTGACGGATCGCCCGCCTCAGGACGCAGGTGCCGGGGCGAAGCGAGCAGGCATCGACTTCAGCGCGTTCATGAAGTTGGACGCCAGGCGCGTGGGCGGCGCCACCAGCTCCAGCCGAGCCAGGTGCGGGCGCAGAAGCCCGAGCAGGGTGGCCGCCTCCAGCCGCGCCAGCGCCGCGCCCAGACAGAAGTGCGGGCCCGTCCCGAAAGCGAGGTGCGGGTTCGGGTCACGCCCGATGTCGAGGCGGTCGGCGTCGGTGAACACGGTGTCGTCGCGATTGGCCGAGATGTACGACAGCACCACCTTGTCGCCTTCGGCCACCGGGTGCCCGTCGATGTCGGCGTCGCGCAGCACCGTGCGCCGGAAGCCCATGATCGGCGTCACCCACCGGAGCAATTCCTCCACCGCGGTGGGCACCAGGCTCGGATCCGCCTCCAGCCGGGCGCGCTCGGCCGGGTGTTCCACGAGGGCGAGCAGGCCGCCCGATAGGAGGTTGCGCGTCGTCTCGTTGCCTGCCACGACCAGCAGCAGCCACAGCATGCAGAACTCGCGCTCCGACAGGCGGCGGCCGTCGACCTCGGCGGCCAGGACGCGGCTCACCAGGTCGGTCCCGGGTCGCCGCCGCTTCTCACCGGCCAGCTCCAAGGCGTAGCGGAAGGCATCTCCGAACGCGCGCTGGAACGTCTCGATGTCGCCGCCGCCGAACTCCGGGTCGTCGAAGCCCACCAGCGCGTTGCTCCAGTCGAACAGCAGCCTGCGGTCCTCGCGGGGCATGCCCAGCACATCGGCAAGCACGAGCAGAGGGAGGTCCGCGGCCAGGTCGGCCACGACGTCGAACGTCTCGGCCGCCGTCACTCGAGCCACCAGGTCGGTGGCGTGCTGCTCCACGCTCTGGGCCAGCGGGCGCACTGCCCGGGGCGTGAAGGCGACGCTGACCACCTTGCGCATGCGGGCGTGCTCGGGCGCGTCCATGTTGATGAGCAGGGTGCGGTTCCGCTCCAGCTCGGCCTTCGACCGCGGATCGGCGAGGAAGGCACCCTCGGCGGCCGACGAGAAGACCGCTGTCGCACGGCTGACCTCGGTCACGGCCTGATGGCCGACCACCAGCCAGAAGCCGCGGTTGCGATGCACCACGCGGCCGCCCGCGGTGTGGCGGACCAACTCCAGCTCGTCCACCCAGTGCACGGGGCCGAGCGCGCGCAGGCGCGCCAGCTCGTCCCACGGGACCCCCTCGGCGTAGCGAGCCGGGTCCGTGAGCGCCGTCGACGGTGCGGGAACGACCGCTGGCGCCAGGTCAGCCACAGCCGCCCGCGGTGTCGGTGTCGTAGGCGGCGCCCACACTGGCCGGGACGCCGAGGCCTGCATCGTCGCCCGCCGCGGGCGACACCTCCGCGACCCCGTCGAGGCCGAGCGCGCGCACCAACTCGTCGGCGAAGCCGTCCACGCGGTCGTAGCCCCAGAACCGATGCCGTCCCACTCGGAAGTAGGGCACACCGAACACGTCGTCGTCATAGGCGGCAGCCAGGCACTCCACGCCCGCCTCCCGCACGGCCGGATCCTCGCAAGCACCCGCCACAGCGGCCGCGTCCCGCTCGCCCAACCCGATCGAGCGAGCCAGGCCGAGTGCGACCTCTCGGTCGCATACGTTCTCGCCTCGGCCCCAGCGGGCTGCGATCACCGCGTCGAAGAACGCCTGCCCCAGGCCCAGCTCCCGGGCGCGCAGCCACCCCAGGTGCGGCACCTCCCACCACGGGTCCACGTCGACCGGCCAGGCCATGCGCAGGCCCATGCCCTCGGCGACACGCTTGGTGTCGTGGAGGATGTAGAGGTGTTTGGCCTTGCTCATCTGCACGTAGTGGAACTCGGCGTCCCGTGCTTGCAACGCCGCTTCCGTACCGGGGTCGGGGTCCCAGTACGGCACCAGTTCGATGCCGTCGGGCAGCTGCCCAAAGCGGCGGCGCAGCCGCTCGAGGCCCAGCCAACTGAAGGGACTGCGGAAGGAGAAGTAGATGCGGGGCGGACGCTTCACGGCCGCCCTCCCCCGAGCAGGGCGGCGACGGTCGTCTCGTCGAGCTCGGCCAGCGACCCGGCCCGCTCGCCCCTGCTCACCGCGTAGCCGTGGAGGATCGTGGCCATCGCCACATGCACAAACCGCCCGTCCCTCTCCACAAAGCAGTCCATGCGGCCCTCATAGCTCATGGCCTTGAGCACGTCCTCCACCACGAAGGTGGTATGGACCATCTCGCCCATGTGGACATCGGCCAGCAGCCGAACGCGGGCCCGGGAGACGACCGGGATCCACCCGCGCTCGACGAGCAGTGGACCCACCCCGAGCCCGCGTTCGGCGAGGAAGCGGTCGACCACTTCCTCCAGCGCCCGTACGTAGGCCGAGTGCTGCACGCGATCCGAGTAGTGGCAGTGGAAGTAGCGGGCGGGCCACGACCACAGGAAAGCGTTCGCCTCGGGGCCCCGCCGAAGAGGGATGTCGGAGTCGGCGGCCAGGGCCACCGAAGGCCGCATCAGCGCGGCGAGCTCACCGTCGAGGGGACGGGCAGGCTCGGCGGTCGCCTCCTGCACCAGGGCAACCGCCACCCGCGCCTTGCAGATCGTGCGGAGCTCGCCGGCGCGCTCCACCGTGAGGCGCACGCCGAAGCGCCCCTGGCCCTTGGGCGTCACCTCGACGGCCACCTCGTCGTCGACGTCGAGCACCGCGGGCAGCGACACCGACGAGTCCACGATCTCCAGCCCCAACCCGTGCTCGTGGAAGAGCCGGCTGGGCCCGTCGCCCCGCGCCCGGAACCACGCCAGCACGCCCTCCTCGACGAGGTACATGAAGTGCTTGAATCCCACCCAGGTGCGGATATTGGCTCCCTCGTACCGAGGCCGCCCGGTTACCACGACCGGGGCGTTGAGGGTCTCGATGATCATGCGGCGCTTCCTCCTTGGTCGCGATCCGTGGTGCTTCGGAACAGGCCCGCGCGCAGGAAGGCCACGATCTCGTGGGCCACGGAGGCGGCGTGGCGGACGTGGCCGAAGTGGTCGAGGTGCTCCTCGCGCACGAGCCGACCCGCGGGCAGGAGCTCGGCCAGTCGCACGGCGTCCTCCAGGCTCAAGCTCGGGTCGGCGCCGCCCGCCAATACCAGGGTGGGCACGTGTACCGATGCCAGCGGCAGGGCACCCGAGCGGATGTACTGGTCGAACACGGACAGGAAGCCGACCGGCCCGACGCGCTCGTAGGCCTTGCACATGACGGCATCGAGCACCTCCTGCGGCAGGGGACGGGACCGGCCGCGCAAACGCACACGCACGCCGTCCTCGATCTGCAGGCGGAAGTTCTCGAGCGAGCGCTCGAACACGTGCCAGGTGGGGTCGACCTCGGGCCTGCGGAAGAATGGGGCCAGCAGCACGGCGGCGTCCACCGGGAGCCGGCCCGAGGCCAGGAGCTCGAGGACCACCACCGCCCCCAGGGAGTGCCCGATCACCGCGTCGATGGGCTCGTCCACCCCGTCGAGGGCTTCGACCACCACGTCGACGGCCGGCGCATGCCCCCGCCACCGGTAGTCGTTCCCGGCTCGCCACGGAAGGTCGAGGGCCAGGCACCGCCACGTGGGGTCGAGGTGGCGGACCAACGGGCGCCAGCTCTGCCAGGCATCCTCCAGACCGTGGACGAACGCCACCACCGGGCCGGTGCGCGATCCGGAGCCCATGTCGTGGACGGCGACCTCGATACTCATCCTCCCACTCCGTCGATGACGACGGCCTGCCCGCCGTCGACCACCATCACAGGCTCGCCCGGTCGCTCCTCGGCCAGAGCGGCGGCCACGGCCAGCCTGACGACGCCGGAACCGCCGTGCAGGTCGCCTATCAGACTGGCCAGGTCGACCACCCGTTCCGCACGAACATCCACGACGCCCGCGCCAACCGCGACGTC
>JAHWLA010000071.1 GCA_019347595.1 Actinomycetota bacterium | reverse complement strand
GCGGCATCCCCGGCATCGTCGAGGGGTTCAGCGCCCTGCTCGACCCGGCCGCCATCGGCGCCGACGACGACATCGTGGTGGCCGACAGCCTCGCCGTGCAGACGGCGCGCGAGCTGTGCGCCCTCGGTCTGCCGGTCGGCCCGTCCAGCGGGCTGAACGTTGCCGGCGCTCGCGAGCTGGCCCGCCGCCTCGGCTCCGGCCACCACGTCGCCACCGTCCTCTGCGACCGGATGGAGCGGTACTTCTCCACCGCGCTGTTCGACGACCTCCGCGACACCTGATCCGCGCCCGCTACCGTGCCGGGGGTGGCCCCCGACGAGCACAAGCAGCCCATCACCATGCTGGCCGACCGGGTGTTGGTGCAGATTCCGCAAAGCGAAGGCGAGCGGCGGTCGCGGGCCGGCATCCTGATCCCGGCGACCGCTCAGGTGTCGAAGCGCCTGGCGTGGGCCGAGGTCGTGGCCGTGGGGCCGCACTGCCGCACCATCACGCCGGGCGACCGGGTGCTTTTCAACCCGGAGGACCGCTACGAGGTCGATGTCCGCGGCGAGGAGTACCTCATCCTGCGCGAGCGCGACATCCACGCGGTGGCGTCGGATCGGATCGACGGAGGGACGGGGCTGTACCTGTGACCGGGTTGGAGGCAGTGAAGTACAACGACGACGGGCTGGTGCCTGCCATCGCGCAGGACAAGGCCACCGGGACCGTCCTCATGCTGGCGTGGATGAACGAGGCCACCCTGCGGGAGACGCTGGAGACCGGGCGGATGGTGTACTGGAGCCGGTCGCGCCACGAGCGGTGGGCCAAGGGCGACACCAGCGGCGACATCCAAAAGGTGGTCGAGGCCCGCTACGACTGCGACGGCGACACGCTGTTGTTCGTGGTCGAGCAGGCCGGCGGCGGCGCCTGCCACACCGGCGAGTTCTCCTGCTTCTTCCGGGCCTTTGGCGACGATCCGGCCCAGTAGGGACGAGTTCCGGGCGCTGGCCCGGGACTACACCGTCGTGCCCCTGTGGCGCGAGCTCGTCGGTGACCTCACCACGCCGGTGTCGGCGTTCCTGCGCACGGTCGGCGACGAGCCGGGCTTCCTGCTCGAGTCGGTGGAGCACGGGGGGCGCTGGGCGCGCTGGTCGTTCGTCGGCCGTCGCCCCGCGGTGACCTTCGTGGCACGCGGCAACCGGGTGACCGTCGACGCCGCGGTGGACGCGTCGATCCCGCTCGACCGCGGGATCCTCGCCGCCCTGGACGGGATCGTGGCCCGCTACCGGGCGCCCGCCCTGCCGGAACTGCCGCCGTTGCACAGCGGTGTCGTCGGATACCTCGGGTACGACATCGTGCGGGAGATCGAGCGGCTGCCCGACGTGCCCGCCGACGACCTCGGCTATCCCGACGCCGTGCTGTCGGTGATCAGCGAGCTGGCCGCTTACGACCACTGGCAGCAGCGGGTGGTGCTCGTGGCCAACGCCTGGGTTGCCGACGGGGCGACCGACGACGACCTGGACCGGGCCTACGACGACGCCGTGGCCCGCCTCGACAGCCTGGCCCGCGACGGCGCCCGTCCCCTCGACGAGCCGATGCTGGAGCTCGCCGGCCGGGAGGCGCCGCCGGACGACGTCCATCGGTGCGTTTCGCCCGAGGAGTTCGCCCGCGCCGTGGAGACGGCCAAGGAGCACATCCTGGCGGGCGACATCTTCCAGGTCGTGCTCGCCCAGCGCTTCGACCTACGACTCGACGCCGATCCCTTCGACCTCTACCGGTCGCTGCGCCAGGTGAACCCGTCGCCCTACATGTACTTCGTACGCCACCCGGAGCTGTCGGTCGTCGGCTCGTCGCCCGAGCCCATGGTCAAGCTGGTCGACGGCTCGGTGGTGTCCCGTCCTATCGCAGGAACCCGGCGGCGGGGGCGCAGCGAGGAAGAGGACCGGCGCATGGGCGCCGAGCTGCGCGAGCACCCCAAGGAAATCGCCGAGCACATCATGCTCGTCGACCTGGCCCGCAACGACGTGGGCCGGGTGGTGCAGTTCGGCACCGAGCACGTCGACGAGCTCATGACACTCGAGCACTACAGCCACGTCATGCACCTGACCTCACAGGTCACAGGGAAGCTGCGGGCGGGGCTCGGGCCGGTCGACGTGCTGCGGGCGACCTTGCCCGCGGGGACGGTGTCGGGCGCGCCCAAGGTGCGGGCCATGGAGATCATCGACTCGCTGGAGCGGACCAAGCGCGGGCCGTACGCCGGCGTGGTCGGCTACGTCGACTTCTCCGGGAACGTCGACACCGCCATCGCCATCCGCACCATGCTCGTCGGCCCCGACGGGCGGGCGTCCGTGCAGGCGGGCGCGGGGATCGTGGCCGACAGCGACCCGGCCCAGGAGGACCTGGAGTGCCGCAACAAGGCCGCCGCCCTGCTGGCGGCGGTGCCCGCGGCCCGGCGCATGACCGCGGCGCGCCACAATCGTTGACGGCATGGGCGACCTGACCGCCGAGTACGAGCTTCTGCGCAACGGCACCGGTGCCGTGTGGCTGCCGCGCGACGTGCTGCGGATGACCGGCCCCGACGCCGTGTCGTTCCTCCAGGGCCAGGTGAGCCAGGACGTCGAGGGCCTTGCCGTCGGGGGCTCGGCGTGGTCGCTGGTGTTGCAGCCGCAGGGCAAGGTCGACGCCCTGGTGCGGCTGACTCGTGTCGCCGACGACACGGTGGTCGTCGACACCGACCCCGGGTACGGCGAGCCCGTGCTGGCGCGGCTCAACCGGTTCAAGCTGCGGGTGAAGGCCGACATCGACGTGCTCGACTGGCGCTGCCTCGCCGTGCGGGGGGCGACGCCGGCGGGCGAGGTCGTCGGCGTGCCCGCTTTCGGGGTGGGCGGCGATGTGATCGGCGAAGACGTCTCCGTCCCGGACGGCGTGCCGGTGTGCGACCTCGCGGCCTACGACGTGCTGCGCATCGAGCACGGATGGCCCGCCATGGGGGCCGAGCTGACCGAGCGCACCATCCCGGCCGAGGCGGGCATCGTCGACCGCACGGTGAGCTTCACCAAGGGGTGCTACACGGGCCAGGAGCTGGTGGCCCGCATCGACTCGCGCGGCGGCAACGTGCCCCGCCGGCTGCGCGGCCTCGTCGTGCAGGGCGCCGCCGCAGCGGGCGCGGCCGTGGTGGTCCACGGCAAGGAGGTGGGCGCGCTCACCAGCGTGGCCGCGTCCCCTGCGTCCCCCGACGCCACGGTGGCGCTGGCGTATGTGCATCGCGACGTGGAGCCGGGCGCAGCGGCGAGCGTCGACGCGGTGCCGGCCGAGGTGCGATCGCTGCCGCTCGTCCCGTGAAGCGCCTGCTGCTCGTCATGGTCGTGCTCGTCCCGATCGTGGGCGCATGCACGGGCGGCGGCGTCGACCCGTTGCCCGCGCCGCCGACGACCCAGCCGCGGACGCCGACGACCACGGCGCCCGACTTCACGGGCGTCGTCCTGCGCGACGTACCGGGGCGCACCACCACGACGGTGGCGGTCACCCCCGGGCGAGCGACCATCAACGGCGTCGTCGGCGGCCCCGACGGCCCGGTGCCCGGCGCCCTCGTACGGGCCGAGCGGTTGGTCGGCGATGCCGTCGGGAGGATCGACGTTGCCACGGCGGCCGACGGGACATTCGCGCTCACCGGCGTGAAGGGGGGGCGCTGGCGCGTGCGGGCGTTCCGCCCGTCCGACCTGGCGTTGGTGAAGCCGGAGATCTTCTACTTGGAAGACGGCGCCACGCAGACCCTGACGCTGCGCGTCGAGCGGTACGCGGGGATCGACGTGTCGAGCGCCTTCGCGCCCGACCCGCCGGTCGTCGGCGACCCAGCCAACCTGGTCGTGCAGGTCACGTTGCAGTCGGTCGACGGCGACGGCGTGGTGCGCGGCCGGCCGGTGCCGGGCGTGCGCGTGGAGCTGTTCGGCGCGGGCGACTGGCGTGTCGAGAGCACCAACATCCAACCGACCGACTCGTCGGGACGGGCGCTGTGGCGGGTGCGGTGCGAGTCGCCCGGCAACCAGCCGTTGTCGGTGCTCGTCGGCGACAGCGAGAGCTTCCCGCTCACACTGCCCGCGTGCATCGCCGCACCGCCCAGCACCACGAGCACGTCGTCGTCCACGTCGTCGACCACCTCCACCACGCGGCCGCCGTCGACCACCTCGACGACGCGGTCGTCGACCACGACGTCTTCGACGACGCCTCGCCCATAAGGCTCGGGGGCCGGGGTGGCCCGCCGGTAGGCTGTCCACCGCCGTGGCCACCTACCTCGACCGCATCCTGGACGCCCATCGCGACGCCGCCCGCGCCGACTCCCGGCCCGTCGAGCGACTGCTTGACGAGGCGCGGGCGACGGCGGCCGACGTTCGCCCGTTCGGACAGGCGTTGGTGGGCGAGGGGTTGGCGGTGATCGCCGAGATCAAGCGGCGCTCGCCGTCGAAAGGCGACCTGGCGCCGGACCTGGTCCCGTCGGTGCTGGCCAAGGCCTACGTCGAGGGCGGCGCCGCGTGCCTCTCGGTGCTCACCGACACCGAGTTCTTCGGCGGCTCGGCCGCCGACCTCGGCGAGGCCCGCGCCGCCGTCGACGTGCCGGTCCTGCGCAAGGACTTCACCGTGTCCGAGCGCGACGTGTGCGATGCCCGGCTCATGGGGGCCGACGCCGTCCTGCTCATCGTGGCCGCCCTCGACAACGCCGAGCTGGCTGCCTTCGCTGCGCTGGCGTCCGAGCTGGGGCTGACGGCGTTGGTGGAGACGCACGACGAGCGCGAGGTGGAGCGGGCGCTGTCGGCGGGGGCGACGGTCGTCGGCGTGAACCAACGCGACCTCCTGACGTTCAAGGTCGACACGGAGCGAGCCGTGCGGGTGGCCGCCGCCATCCCCGACGAGGTGGCGAAGGTCGCCGAGTCGGGCATCGCGGGCGGCGAGGATGCCCGCCGCCTGCGCGACGCCGGCTACGACGCCGTGCTGGTGGGCGAGACGCTGGTGCGGAGTGCCGACCCGGCCGCCACGGTGCAGGAGCTGCGCTCGTGTTCGTGAAGGTGTGCGGGACCACGAGCGAAGAGGACGCCCTGTTGGCGGTGGCCATGGGAGCCGACGCCATCGGGTTCGTGTTCGCACCGTCGACCCGTCAGATCGCCCCGTCGGTGGCCGCCGACATCGTCAAGCGGCTGCCGCCCGAGGTGGTGACCGTGGGGGTGTTCCGCAACGAGACGCCGGAGCGGGTGGTGGAGATCGTCAACGCCGCCGGGCTGAAGGGTGCCCAGTTGCACGGCGGGGAGACGGCCAAGCAGACCCAGTGGATCCGCCGCCGTGTGCCGATGGTGATCAAGGCGTTCACCGCAGGCGACCCCGCCATCCGCAACGCTCTCGAGTGGGGCGCCGACGTCGTCCTCGTCGATGCGCCGTCGCCGGGGTCCGGCGTGGTGTTCGACTGGCGGCTGGCCGAGGGCGTACCCGACGGGGCGCGGCTCATGCTGGCGGGCGGGCTCGACCCCGACAACGTGGCCGACGCCATCGCCCAGGTTCGGCCGTGGGGCGTGGACGCCGTCAGCGGGCTGGAGGCGGCGCCCGGCCGCAAGGACGCTCGGCGGGTGCGGGCGTTCGTCGCCAACGCCAAGGCGGCCGAGGCGCCCGCCTACGAGGGCCGCGACGAGGGGCCCTACGACTGGCAGGAGGACGCGTTCTGATGGCGGTCGACGACAGCCTGATGGGAATGCCGTCGGCGTCGGGCCGCTTCGGCGACTTCGGCGGGCGGTACATGCCCGAGTCGCTGGTCCCCGCGTGCCTCGAGCTGGAGGAGGCGTTCACCGAGGCGTGGAGCGACGCGTCGTTCCGCGACGAGTACGCCCGGCTGCTGCGCGACTACGGCGGCCGGCCCACGCCCGTCACCGACTGCACGCGGCTGTCGGAGCGGTTGGGCGTGCGGGTGCTGCTCAAGCGGGAGGACCTGACCCACACCGGTTCGCACAAGATCAACAACGTGGTCGGCCAGGCGCTGCTCACCACGCGCATGGGCAAGCGGCGGGTGATCGCCGAGACGGGCGCCGGGCAGCACGGCGTGGCCACGGCGACGGCGTGCGCCATGTTCGGCTTGGAGTGCGTCGTCTACATGGGCGACGTCGACGTGGAGCGCCAGGCGCTCAACGTGTTCCGCATGAAGCTGCTCGGCGCCGAGGTGCGGCCGGTGTCGTCCGGCTCGCGCACGCTGAAGGACGCCATCAACGAGGCGCTGCGCGACTGGGTGGCGTCGGTGGAGACGACCCACTACTGCCTCGGTTCGGTGATGGGGCCGCACCCGTACCCGTGGATGGTGCGGGAGTTCCAACGGGTGGTGGGAGAGGAGGCCCGGGACCAGTGCCGCGAGCTGCTGGACGGCGCCGACCCCGACTACGTGGTGGCGTGCGTGGGCGGCGGGTCGAACGCCGCGGGCACGTTCGCAGGCTTCGTGGACACGAACGCCCGGTTGGTCGGCGTGGAACCCGAGGGTGGCGCCGCCATCGGCCACGGGGTGCCGGGGGTGGTGCACGGGTCGCGGTCGTTCCTGTTGCAGGACGAGCACGGCCAGGTGCTGGAGGCGCGCTCGATCTCGGCGGGGCTCGACTATCCGGGCGTGGGGCCCGAGCACGCCCATCTGGCGTCGATCGGGCGGGCGACGTACGTGAGCGCCGGCGACGCCGAGGTGCTGGAGGCGTTGCAGGTGCTGGCCCGGACGGAGGGGATCATCCCCGCGCTCGAGCCCGCCCACGCGGTGGCGTGGCTGCTGCGGGCGGCGGGGACCGACGAGCTGCCGACGGGGTCGACCGTGTTGCTGACGATGTCGGGGCGGGGCGACAAGGACGCCGAGCAGGTCATGCACCTGCTCTCGCCATGACCCGCCTTCCGTCCCGAGTACATAGCGTTCGGAATCCGAACGCTATGTACTCGGGAGTGGGGGAGGTGGGGCGGTGAGCGGGGTTGGGCCGTTGGAGGCGCACCTGCGGGAGCGGCGCGATGCCGGGCGCAAGCTCCTCATCCCGTACGTGACCGGGGGGCTGGGCGACCAGTGGCTCGATGTACTGTGGGCCATGGCCGACGCGGGCGCGGATGCCATCGAGGTCGGCATCCCGTTCTCCGACCCGGTGATGGACGGCCCCACCATCCAGGAGGCCTCGCAGAAGGCGCTCGACCTGGGGGCCACGCCGATCGGCATCCTCGACGCCCTGCGCGACGTCGACGTGAGCGTTCCCCTCGTGGCCATGACGTACTACAACCTCGTGTTCCGCACGGGGCACCGACGCTTCGCCCGGCTGCTGGCCGACAACCACGTGTGCGGGGCGATCATCCCCGACGTGCCGCTGGAGGAGCTCGACGACTGGGCCCGTGCCGCCGAGGACGGGGGCGTCGAGACGGTGCTGCTGGCGGCGCCGGTGACCCCGGACGACCGGTTGGCGGAGTTGTGCCGGCGCACGCAGGGCTTCGTGTACGGCGTGAGCGTCATGGGGATCACGGGCGAGCGGCAGGCATTGGCCGAATCGGCCGCCGTGATGGCCAAACGGCTGAAGGCACAGACCGACAAGCCGGTGATCCTCGGCTTCGGCATCTCGACGCCGGAGCAGGCGGTCGAGGCCACCCGGGACGCCGACGGCGTGGTCGTCGCCTCCGCGCTCATGCGCCGCATGCTCGACGGCGCCGGCCCCGAGGACATCGGCGAGGCCGTCGCCGCCCTTCGGTCCGCCCTCGACACCGCCGGGTGACGCGCCCGTGATCCGGACGCTGTACCTCGAAGCGGCCGGCGTCGCCTACGGGGTCGTCGCCGCACCCGAGGTGGCGGCGAAGTGGGACATGCCGAGCGCCCTCGGCGAGTTCTCCGTCCGCGGGCTGGCGGGCCACCTGGTGCGGGCGACCACGTCGGTGGAGGCCTACCTCGACGGGCCGGAGCCCGAGGACGTGCCCATCGGGCCGGCCGAGTACTACGCCGCAGCGGTCGGCGACGACATCGACGTCCTCGCGTCGCCGCTGCACCGGTCCATCCGTGAACGGGGCGAAGAGCTGGCGGCGGACGGCCACGCGGCGCTGGTCGCCACCCTCGACGCTGCGCTCGACCGCCTGCACCTGCGGCTCATGGACGAGCGCCCCGACCGGCGTCTCCGGGTGTTCAAGGGCCTCGTCATGACGCTCGACGACTACCTCGTCACCCGCATGGTCGAGCTCCTGGTGCACATCGACGACCTCGCCGTGTCGGTGGGGCTGCCGACGCCGGAGCCGTCACCGGAGGCTGTCGACGACGCCGTCCGGGTCCTGGTCGACGTGGCCCGCCTGCGCCACGGCGACGTGGCCGTGCTGCGGGCGCTCACCCGCCGCGAGCGCGACCCTCACCACGCCCTCCGCGTCCTCTGAAACCCGCGAAGTGTGCGGGGTT
Organism: Actinomycetota bacterium; assembly: GCA_019347595.1. GTDB lineage: Bacteria > Actinomycetota > Acidimicrobiia > Acidimicrobiales > JAHWLA01 > JAHWLA01. The sequence goes on along the minus strand of JAHWLA010000071.1, from coordinate 2,736 downwards.
GGGTCGCTGAGAGCGCCCCAAGTCCGCACACTTCGATGGGTTACCCGTTTTGGCGGGCGCGTTTGGCTTGGGAGGCCAGGCGGCCCCGGACGGTCTGGTCGAGGACGACCTTGCGCAACCGCACCGTCGACGGCGTGACCTCCACGCATTCGTCCTCGCGGATGAACTCCAGCGCCTGCTCGAGCGACAGGAGCCGCGGCGGGATCAGCCGCACCAGCTCGTCGGCCGTGGACGACCGGATGTTGGTGAGCTTCTTCTCCTTGGTGGGGTTGACGTCCATGTCGTCGGCCCGGGAGTTCTCGCCCACGATCATCCCCTCGTAGACCTCGACGCCCGGCCCCACGAACAGCGAGCCTCGCTCCTGCAACGAGAACAGCGCGTACTGGGCGGTGACACCCCGGCGGTCGGCCACCAGCGACCCCGACGGGCGGGTGCGCAGCTCGCCGTGCCACGGCTCGAAGCGGTCGAACACGTGGTGCAGCATGCCGGTGCCCCGCGTCTCGGTGAGGAACTCGGTGCGGAAGCCGATCAGGCCGCGGGCGGGGACGATGTACTCCAGACGCACCCAGCCGGTGCCGTGGTTGATCATCTGCTCCATGCGCCCCTTGCGCAGGGCGAGAAGCTGGGTGACGACCCCGAGGAAGTCCTCCGGCACGTCGATAGCCAGCCGCTCCATCGGCTCGTGCACCTTGCCGTCGATGGTCCGGGTGATGACCTGGGGCTTGCCGACGGTGAGCTCGAAGCCCTCGCGGCGCATCATCTCCACCAGTACCGCCAACTGGAGCTCGCCCCGGCCCTGCACCTCCCACGTGTCGGGCCGCTCGGTCGCCAGCACCCGCAACGACACGTTGCCGATGAGCTCGGCATCGAGCCGGGCCTTGAGCTGGCGGGCCGTCATCTTGCTCCCGTCCTGGCCCGCGAGCGGCGAGGTGTTGATGCCGATGGTCATGCCGAGGCTGGGCTCGTCGACGGAGATGACCGGCAGCGGCCGGGGGTCGTCGACCTGCGCCAGCGTCTCGCCGATCGTGACCTCGGGCAGCCCGGCCACCGCGATGATTTCGCCCGGCCCCGCCTCGGCGGCGTCGACCCGTTCCAGCGACTCGGTGACGTACAGCTCGGTGACCTTGACCCGTTCGATGGTGCCGTCGACCCGGCACCACGCCACCTGGGCGCCCTTGCGGATGGTCCCCTGGTACACCCGGCAGATCGCCAAGCGCCCCACGTACGGCGAGGCGTCGAGGTTGGTCACCAACGCCTGCAGCGGGTGCCCCTCCTCGTATTCCGGTGCCGGGATGTGCTCGAACAGCGTCTCGAACAACGGCTCCAGGTCGGTGCCCGAGTCGCCCGGATCGAGCGAGGCCCGGCCCGCCTTGGCGTTGCAATAGACGATGGGGAACTCGATCTGGTGCTCGGTGGCGCCCAGGTCGATGAACAGCTCGTAGACCTCGTCGACCACTTCCTTGATGCGGGCGTCGGGCCGGTCGACTTTGTTGACCACGAGGATGACGGGCAGCTTGGCCTCCAGCGCCTTGCGCAGCACGAAGCGCGTCTGGGGGAGCGGCCCCTCCGAGGCGTCGACCAGCAGCAGGACGCCGTCGACCATCGTCAGCCCTCGCTCGACCTCGCCGCCGAAGTCGGCGTGGCCCGGGGTGTCGATGATGTTGATCTTGATGCTGTTGGCCGCATCGCCGCCGCGCAGGTGCCGCACGGCGGTGTTCTTGGCCAGGATGGTGATGCCCTTCTCCCGCTCCAGGTCCATGGAGTCGAGGACGCGCTCGTTGACGTCCTGGTTGGCGCGGAAGGCGCCGGACTGCCAGAGCATGGCGTCCACCAGGGTGGTCTTTCCGTGATCGACGTGGGCGACGATCGCCACATTGCGCAGGTCGGCGCGCGAAGGCATCAGTACTTCCTTGTAAGGGGGCGCTCGGCCGAAGTGCGCGAGCAGGACCAGTGTACCGGCTACCCTGTGGATGCGAGCAGTTGCATGAGGCGACGTTCGCGGGCCCACCTCGTCTTCTGTTCTTTGATCGGGTGTTGAGGCAGGCCCACCCCGACAACGAACAGGAGCACCCCCTTCGTGACCACCACGTTCGCCGCGCTCGGCGTATCCCCCGAGCTCGTCGCGGCCCTGGCGAAGCGCAACATCCTCGAGCCCTTCGCCATCCAGAACCTCACCATCGCCGATGCCATCGCGGGCCGCGACGTCTGCGGCAAGGCCCAGACGGGCTCGGGCAAGACCCTGGCCTTCGGCCTCCCCCTCCTCCAGCGCCTCGCCGGCATGGAGCGGGCCAAGCCCGCCCGTCCGCATGCGCTGATCCTCGTCCCCACCCGCGAGCTGGCGGGCCAGGTCCACGAGGTGCTCGAGCCGCTGGCCGAGGCCGAGGGCCTCACTGTCGCCGCGCTCTACGGCGGCGCCTCGATGGACCGCCAGATCAAGGCCCTCAAGCGGGGCGCCGACGTCGTCGTCGCCACCCCGGGCCGCCTCATCGACCTCGGCGACCGCAACGAGCTCAAGGTCGACAAGGTGCAGATCCTCGTCCTCGACGAGGCCGACCGCATGGCCGACATGGGCTTCCTCCCGCAGGTGGAGTGGGTGCTGCGCCGCATGACCCACGCCCATCAGACGCTGCTGTTCTCCGCCACCCTCGACGGCGAGATCGACTACCTGGTTAAGAACTACCTCACCGACCCGGTGCGCCACGAGCTGGAGGCATCGACGCCGACCGTCGAGCAGAT